>DOWQ01000028.1 GCA_003519485.1 Streptomyces sp.
GCAGATCACCGGCTTCCGGCTGTCCCTCATCAAGGGCATGGGGAACTCGCGCGGCAATGCCGAGACCGGCTTCATCCGCAGTGTCGACCAGGCCGTGGACCGCTTCTACTCCAGCGTGGTCGCCCAGTTGGAGCGGCGCCCGCGCACCCGGCCCCCGCGCGCCGCGGACCCGGCCCCGCCGGCGGCGGCTGATGCGGTCGGCACGGTGGCGACGGCATCAGCGGCCCGGTGACGGAGTCACCCTGACCGTACGGACACGGGTCCGGCGGTGCNNGCGGTGCACGGGTACGGCGGTGCGGAGGGAGGGCACGAGGGACGGGTGCGGGGTACGGCGCGGCACATGCGCGTCCGTCTGCTCCGCCTGCTCCGCCGCGTCAGGCGGTGGCCGGCGCGGAGGCGCTCCACGCGAGGCGGTAGCGGTTGAAGCCGCTCTCCTTCACGCCCGGGAACTGCCGCACCCGGCGCCACTCCTCGGTCAACGAGCCGACTCCCGTGCCGGGGCTGCCGACTGCGTCGATGTGGGCCTGTTCGTCGGTCCACTCCGCGTAGTTGAGCACCCGGGCGCCGCCCTTGGCGAGAAAGAAGTTCACGGAGATCCCGCCGGGCTGCGGAGCGTCGCTCCCCAGGGCCTCGAAGACGCCGTCGACCCAGTCCCGCAGCCGCTGCGGGTCCGGGCCCTCGAACTCGACGTCGACGTCGACGATGACAACGCAGCCGGGGACTCCCGTCGCACCGGCCAACTCGCTGCGGCGGTACGGCTCGTAGCTGTTGATGCCGACCCGCTCGATGCCGGGGACCGCGGCGTCGATCTCGGCGTTCCGATCCTCCCGGTGGGTTCCCACGAAGGCGCGATAGGCCGCCTCGCTCGTCCACTGCGAGTAGTGCAGGAGCGTGTCTTCGTCATCGGTGGCCGCGTAGACGTTGTAGCTGAGCAGGTCGGGGGTGGGCCAGGACCGCTTCTCCCAGGTGGCGGCGATGGCGTCCACCGCCGCCCGGCGCCGCTCGGGGGTGCCGGTCCGCCAGGTGCTGAACATCTGCACAGCCGCGTCGGGACGGGCCGGGTCGGGCAGGGTGGTCGCGGAACGTGCGGTCATGGTGAGACTCCTCGGTCGGCGCGGTCTCTTCCGTGCTGTGGTCTCAGCTTCGAACATCAAGCAAACTTGAGGTCAAGGGGCTCGGGCTCGTCGGACCGTGAATGCGACGGCTCGTCAGGTGCCCGGGGGCCGCATCGGCGGTCGGCGTCGGCGAGGGCGGCGAGCTCGGCGGGGGCGACCACCCCGTCGATGACGAGCCGGTTGTGCTCGCGCGAACGCCGATAGTCCGCGTCGAGGGCCGCGAAGCCGCCGGCCGGCTCCGACCCCCGGGCGGCTCGGCGGCGGGTGGAAACGGCGCGGAACGCATGGACGGAACGCAGACCGGGGGCGGACATGCCGCGATCCTGAAAGGGCACGGCGCAGCGCACCCGGCTTCCGGCGGGCGCCTTCCCGCGCGGCGGGCTCAGTGGTGCCGGCCGGACACCCGGTCGTCCGCCGGGTGGAACTCCGCCGCGAAATCGTCGGCGAGCAGCGCGATCGTGGCGCGGCCCTCCACCTGGGCCAGCCAGTCGTACGGAAGGCTCAGGTCCCCGTGGTGGGCGCCGAGGAGGTTGCCGCAGACGGCTCCCGTGGAGTCGCTGTCGCCGGAGTGGTTGACGGAGAGCAGCAGGGCCTCGCGGAGGCCGCCTCCCGGCGCGGACGCGGGCCCGCCGGTCCCGTGCTCGTCAGGGGTGTGGACCAGTACGCAGTAGACAGCGATGGCCAGCGCCTCCTCCGCCACCCAGCCGCCGCCGAGCGACTCCACCCGCTCCGGGGACGGCCGTTCGCGCGCGGCGGCGAGATCGAGGGCCCGGCCGAGGGCGGTGGTCGTCTCCTCGTGGCCCGGATATCCCGCGAGCAGCCGCATGGCCCGCAGGACGGCGGCTTCCGGGCTCTCGCCGTGCAGGAGATGGTGGACGATCGCGGCGAAGGCCCCCGCCGCGTAGTAGCCGGTGGGGTGGCCGTGGGTGATCAAGGCACAGCGGGCGGCCAGTTCGAAGGCCGGGCGGGCGCCGGCGTTCGTCAGGCCGAACGGCGCGGAACGCATGACCGTGCCGCAGCCCTTGGAGTCGGAGTTGACCGGGCCCGCTTCACCACGGAGCTCGCAGTGCGGGTCCGGGACGTACGGCTGTTCTAGGCCGGAGAGGCAGGCGTTGCCGGGCGCCCGGCGAGCGTACAGCCACCGCTCCTCACGAAGGCGGCCGCTCCGGTGCTCGTGCCCGGCCGGGTCCGGCGGCGCGTCGTGATTCTGTGTGTCCAGCCAGCGCAGGTACGCCTCGCGCAGCAGCTGAGTCTCCGCGCCGCCGACGCCCGTGGCCGTCTCCCGCGCGTGGGCGCGCATGAGGCCCTCGGCCGTGAACAGGGTCATCTGGGTGTCGTCGGTGACAGTACCGGCGGGGGTCCGGCCGTCGGCCACCATCCCGCTCAGGCCGCCCGGTCCGTAGGCGGCGCGAATCCTGGCCGTGGACAGGAACTCCGTCCGGATTGCCCAGCGCGTCCCCGATCGCCCCGCCCAGCAGACACCCCCGCACCCGCGCCCGGACGGCAACCGCCTCGCTCCAGGACCGCACTCGCATGTCCCCCACCCCTCACACCCCGGCACGCGGGCGGCGATCCGCCGAGGACCACCGATCCGGGTGCAACCGCCTGCAACGCCCAGCAGAGCCATCCTGTCAGGCCATGGACCCGGGAGGGCGACTGTCCCCGCATCAGCCGGCTGATCGCGAGGGTGAGTGGCTGAGGCGCAGGAAGCAGCGCCGGGATGCCTCGTGGCAGGAGTTGGGCCGGCCGGGGGCGTGGTGGGGCGGCCGGTGCACCTGCCGACGGCCACTACGCCACCGCGCGTGCGGCACGGGCGAACCGGGCGCGGCGACTGTTGCGGCGTTCCTGGGCCGGGGACCTGCTCACGCGCCCGGGTCCGGAATCCGCGGCCCCCCGGGTGCGATACTGAGGATCATGCAAAAGCTTTCGCTGGACGCACGGGCCGTCGAACTGCTGGAGCGCGCCACCGCCAGTGCCACCGGGCGCAGCGCCGACACCGTCCACGGGGGTCAGGGGGCCGTGCTGCGGCAGACCCTGCTCGCCCTGACGACGGGCAACTCCCTCGCGGAACACGAGAGTCCCGGCGAGGCGACCCTCCAGGTGCTGCGCGGACGGGTGCGGCTGTCCAGCGGTGACGACTCCTGGGACGGCCGCGCCGGGGACCTGCTGCCCGTGCCACAGGCCCGGCACGGGCTGGAGGCGCTGGAGGACTCCGCGGTCCTGCTCACCGTCGCCAAGCTCGGCTGACCGGCGTTGAGCGCGCCGGCTCCGCTGCTCGCTCTGGGCCACGGTACCGCCGAGCGGGAACAGTTGAGCGATTATTGCACGGGGTGGAGGTCGCGGCCCTCGTCGACGTACGGACCGCGCCGGGCAGCCGGCGCAACCCGGACGTCGGCCGGGACGCCCTCGGCGAGTGGCTGCCCGCGGCCGGCATCGACTACCGGTGGGAGAAGAGACTGGGCGGCTTCCGCCGGGCCGCCCCCGACTCACCGGACACGTTCTGGCGCAACGCCTCCTTCCGCGGCTACGCCGGCTACACCCGGCACCCGGATTTCGTGGCGGCCATGGACGAACTGCTGGCCGGCGCCGAAACCGCCCGCACAGCGGTGATGTGCAGCGAGTCGGTGTGGTGGCGCTGCCACCGTCGGCTGATCGCGGACTTCGCGGTGCTTTCGCGCGGGGTCCCGGTGCTGCACCTGGCCCACGACGGCCGGCTCACCGAGCACCCGCCGACGCCGGGCGCCCGCCTGCTCGATGACGGCCTGCTCGTCTACGACCGGCCCGCGGCCGACTGAGTCCGGCGGTCCCGGCTGGGCCTGCCCTGCCGGTACCTGCCGTGCACTGCCCTGCCCTGCCCTCAGACTCCGCTGCCGCCGTCGCTACTGCTGCCGCCACTGTCGCTGCCCCCGACACGGCCGAAGCCTGCCGCCGCGACGAACTCCGGGCGCGGGTCCAGGGCCGCCGCGAGGCGGAAGTGGCGTATGGCTTCCACCTCACGGCCGGCCCGCTGCAAGGTGCGGGCGAGGGCGAAGTGGGCGTAGGCGTTGTCCGGTTCGCGCTCCAGGACGAGTTCGAACTCCAGCTCGGCCGGGCGCAGCCGGGCCGCGTGGAAGAAGGCTCGGGCCCGGAGCAGCCGGGCGGCGGTGTTCTCCGGGTGGGCGGTGACGACGGAATCCAGCAGCTGCACGGCGCCCTGCGGGTCGCGGGCGGCGAGGAGCTGTTCCGCGGCGCGGTACTGGATGACGTACGTCTCGGGAGTGCTCGCGGACACGGACCGACTCCTTCCCGGAGCCACGCCCGGGGCCGGCGGATCTTCCGGTCCGGGCGGCAGCGCGAGGCCGGCTGCTCACTCCGTACGGTCCGGACAACGCCGCTCGCCAGTGGCGCATTCCCTGCGGGAACCGGCCCCGGTCGATGGCCGGGGCCCCGGTCAGCCGGCGGCCGTGCGGGACGCCCGCTCCCGGCGCACCAGTTCCTGCCACACCTCCCGGACCCGCGGCTCCAGCTCCTCCAGCGGGCCGTCGTTGTCGATGACGAGATCGGCGACCGCGAGCCGCTGCTCGCGGTCGGCCTGCGCGGCCATCCGCGACCTGGCCTCCGCCTCCGTCATCCCGCGCAGTCGCACCAGCCGGTCGAGCTGGGTCGCGGGCGCGGCGTCGATGACGACGACGAGGTCGTAGAGCGGGGCGAGGCCGTTCTCGGCGAGGAGCGGTACATCGTGGACCACGACGGCGTCGTCGCCGGCCAGCGACTCCAGCTCGGCGGAGCGCGCCCCGACGCGCGGATGGACGATCGCGTTGAGGGCCTTCAGCCGCTCCGGGTCCCCGAACACGATGCCGCCCAGCTTGGGCCGGTCGAGAGTGCCCCCGGGCGTCAGGATGTCCGGGCCGAACTCGGCGACGACCGCGGCCAGCCCGGGCGTGCCGGGCTCGACGACCTCGCGGGCAATCTTGTCGGCGTCCACGATCACCGCTCCGTACGAGGAGAGGAGCCGCGACACCTCGCTCTTGCCCGCCCCGATACCGCCGGTGAGACCCACTTTCAGCATGCGGTTCACCCTACCGGGCGGTACAGAAACCCGGCGGCGGGGCGGCCGGACCGGTCGGGAAGGGCAGAGGAGGGGAGGGCAGGGCAGGGCGCAGGCGGACCTGGCACCGCCCCGGCCGGGGCGGTGAATCCGTACGTGCTCGGGGCGGGCGGGCCGGGACCCGGGTGGCTCCGGCCCGGGCGCGCGGGCAGGCCTCCG
>DOWQ01000030.1 GCA_003519485.1 Streptomyces sp.
CCCGCGGTGCAGCACGGCACCGAGCGCGCACGCGCGGTCGGTCAGCGCCGCGGCCGTACGGACCGGATCCGCGTAGCCGCTGCGGGGTTCGTACGCGACGGCACGTACGCCGTCGAGCGCCAGGGCCGGCTGCCGGGCGGCCAGCTCACCGGGGGTGAGCCGGGCCGTCTCGACGCCCAGCGCGGCCAGTTCGGCCACCGTACGGCTCAGCGTGGCGGCCTCCTCCTCGCCGACGAGGAAGGCGAAGCCCGTACGGCGGAAGCCGCAGTCGCCGCCCACGATCTCGGCCCAGTGCTCGAAGGTCTCCATGCTGAGCGCGGCCAGCCGGGCGTCGTGCGGATCGCTGTGGTGCATCCGCACCTGGCCCGCCGAGTGACGGGTCGCGCTGCACTCGAAGCCGCCGCCGCGGGACAGCAGTGCCACGTCGGCGCCGGCCGCGGCCAGGTGGTAGGCGACGCTCGCGCCGGCCACCCCGTCCCCGATCACCGCGACGTCCGCCGTGCCGGCCACTAGCCGCGCTTCCGGGGGCCGGGGGTGAACTCCAGCGGAAGGTTCTGGAGACCCCGGAACGAGAGGTTCGGCTGCCAGCTGAGCGGGGCGTCGCCGAGCCGCAGGTCCGGCAGCCGCTCCAGGATCGTGGCGAAGGACAGCTCGCCCATGATGCGGGAGATCTCGGCCCCGGGGCAGTAGTGGATGCCGTGGCTGAAGGAGACGTGCCGGTGGTCCTTCCGGGTGATGTCCAGCCGGTGCGGCTCCTCGAAGGCGTTCGGGTCGCGGTTGGCCGCGCCGAGCATCACCAGGACCTTCTCGCCCTTGCCGATCCGGCGGTCCCTGATCGACATGTCTTCGGTGGCCATCCGCCCCACCAGGTGCAGCGGCCCGTCGTAGCGCAGCAGTTCCTCGACGGCCGAGGGCATCAGCTCGGGCCGGGCGGCGAGCAGGGACAGCTGGTCCGGGTTGCGGAGCAGGGCCAGCAGCCCGTTGCCGACCAGGTTGAGGGCCGTCTCCAGGCCGGCGAACAGCACCACGATGCAGGTGGCGACGAGGTCGTCGCCCTCGAGCGGGTTCTCGTCGCGCTGGACCAGCGAGGACAGCAGGTCCTCCTGGGGGTCGGCGCGCTTCACCGCCGCCAGGTCGGTGAAGTACTCGCGCATGGCCAGGATCGCGTTCTGGCCGCGCTCCAGGTCGGTGGTGGCGACGTTGGCCCCGCCGGCGTTGATCGCGGCGACGAAGTCGGTCGTCCAGAGCTTGACCTTGTTCCGGTCCGCCTCCGGGATGCCGATCAGCTCGGAGTTCAGGATGACCGGCAGGTGGTAGCCCAGGTCCTGGATGCCGTCGCAGACGCCGCGCTCGACCACGCCGTCGACGAGGTCGTCCACCACCCGCTGGATCTTGGGGCGCATCTGCTGGGAGAGCCGGACGCTCATGCCCCGCTGCACCGGGCGCCGCAGCCGGGTGTGCCGGGGCGGGTCGTTGTAGAGCATCATGCGGCGGCGCATCGCGGCCCACTCCGCGAACGTGGTCTCCTCGGCCTCGCTGAGGTGCCCCAGGAATGCCGAGGTCCGGTCGGAGGAGAGCCGCTCGGGAGCACTCAGCGCGGTCGTGACGTCGTCGTGGCGCAGCAGCAGCCAGGAATCGAGCTGCGCGTTCCACCACACCGGCTCCTGCTCCCGGATGCGGTCGTACACCGGATAGGGGTCCGACTGGATGTCCGGACGCAGTAGATCGTTGTACTCCTTGAACTCTGCGGAGCTCGCGGCGGTCGGCATTGCGTTTCCTCTCGGTCCAAAAGGATTCCGGGCAAAGAATTCCGGGCCCAGCCGGGTGATCGCGGGCTGTCAGGAACCGGTTTCCGGGATCGGCTTTCCGCCCCACCACAGCGAGAGGAAGACGAACGGCTCCGCCGTGTCATTCATCAGCAGGTGCTTCTCGTGCGGGGGAATGAAGACGGTGTCGCCGAATTTCACCCGGCGGCGCTCACCGGCCACCTCGATCTCGCCCGATCCGGACAGGACGTAGAACAGCTCCGACTCCCCGTCGGGATTGATGTGCTCGGTCATCGTGGTGTGCGGCGGCACGATGACCCAGGCCCCTCCCTCGTACGGCTCGTCGGCGTCCTCCAGGCGCTCCAGACGCTGCGCCTTCACGTTGTAGGAGGGCTCGAACTTCAGGTCACTCGGATCCCAGCTGTGGATGCGCATGGCCGTCCTTCGCCTTGGTTCGGGAGGGAATTTCCTTGCTCAGGCTGTCGGCGATCGCGGCGGCCCGGTGCGACACGAGGCTGAAGGATCCGGCGTCACCGAGGCCGTGCGTGGTCTCGCATAGGCCGTTCAGATAGATCGGCGGCAGTTCCACGTCCTTGGCCGGCAGCAGCCGGTAGTCCCGGCCGATCTCCGCGTGCCGCTCCGGCGTACGGCCGACGAGGTGCTGCAGCGGGGAGAGCACCGGCGGCAGGAAGTTCTCGCCCAGGTCGTCCGTCAGGTCGACGAAGCCGGTGGCCAGGATGACGAAGTCCGCCTCCAGCGAGGAGATGTCACCGGTGTGGCGCTCGACGAACTCCAGAGTGATGCCGTCGGGGCCGGCCACGGCGCCGGTGATGTCCGTGTTCCGGGTCAGCTGGATGCGGTAGTCGCCGTCCAGCCGCTGCTCGTACAGCCGGGTGTGGTACGCGGTGAGCACGTCCATGTCCGCGGCCGAGTAGTTCGTGTGCCGCAGCTGCCGGTCGAGGTCCTTCTTCGACTCCGCGGAGGCGTCGTAGTAGTAGTCGATGAAGTCGGGGAAGAAGACCTCGCCCTGGAACGGGCTGAGGTCCTTCTGCCGGTATCCGAAGCCGCGCAGAATGTTCTTGACGGTGCACTGCGGGAACCGCTGCGCCACGTCCAGGGATATCTCCGCGGCGGCCTGGCTGCCGCCCACGACGGCTATCCGGGCGCCCGGCTTCTTCGCCAGCTCCGCCACCCGGTCCAGGTACCGCGTGTAGTGGAAGACCCGGGCGTCCTCCAGCTTCCTGAAGGCCGGCGGGAGATAGGGCGGCCGGCCCGGTGCGACGACGACCGACTGCGAGCGCAGTTCCCGCCCGTCCGCCAGCCGCGCCAGCACGCCGCCCTCCGGCAGCGTCTCCAGGCCGGTCACCGAGGTTCCGTACTCCACCTGGTCGTCGAACTGCCGGGCGGCCCACTTCACATAGCGCGCGTAGTCCTTGCGCAGCGGGAACGGGAGATTGAGATTCAGGAATTCGAAGAGCCGGCCCTCTTCGTGCAGATGGTTGGTGAAGCTGTAGTGGCTCCGCGGGTTGCGCGGCGACACCAGATCGCGCAGTGGGTGATGCTGGATGTCGGAGCCGCTCAGCAGCATTCCGGGCTGCCAGGCGGGCGAGGTCCGGCTCTCGACGAAGATGCTTCGCAGATCCGGATGGACTTCCTCCAGCGCGATCGCCAGCGCGATATTCGACGGTCCGAACCCGATTCCGATCACATCTGCATCGAAAGATCCCATGCGTCAGGTCTCCAATCCGATTGAGCCGCTCCAGGGATATCTCGTGAAACCCTGACGACAAACGAGACTTTACGGAGTGGAGTTCGGCCGCGTCTTCCCTCCAGCGGCGCGCCCCGGGTCCACTCCGGGACGCCTTCGGCCGGTCGGGACTACACCTCTGTGCAATGCCGGAGGCCCGGCACCCCACCGATGGAGGAGATTGCGCGCGACCTTGCCCGGGCAGACGCCGAGTTCGTACGCGTCCGCCACCAGAGTCGCGCCGCCGCGGCCCGACGCCACGACGGATTCGACGACCACGGGAGCACCCGCGAAGTGCGCCAGCACTTCCCGGACCCCGGTGGCGTCGGCCACCTGCTCTCGCGCGGACCCGCAGGCGGACAGGGCGAGCGTTCCGGAACAGAAGCCGGCCGGGCGGCATTTCGCACTGCCGCAGGCGCAGGGGAATGCCCGGCGGGCCCTGTGGGGCGGGCCGGAGAGCGCCCCGAAGGGGACCGTCCGAAACTCCGGAAGCCCCCGGTCAGGGCCAGACGAGGCAGTACGGCTGGTGGCCCGCCTGGTGCAGGCGTTCGGAGAAGTCCTGCCACTCGTGGAGCAGTTGGTAGACGGTGTACGCGTCGCGCGGGCCGCCGCGGTCCGGGACCGTGGACCAGATGAAGGCCGCCGCGCCCACCGACTCCTCGCCGATGCCGCGCAGCGGGTCGACGACGGTCATCGGGAGCTTCACGACGGCGTAGTCGGGGTGCAGCACGACCAGTTCGAGCGGGGGCACCTTGTGCAGCGGGAGGCCCTCGATGCCGGTCAGGACCATCGCGGCCATCGTCTCCGGCTTGATCTTGCTGAACATGCCGCCCATGCCGAGCTCGTCGCCGCCGAGCTCCTCCGGGCGCATGGAGATCGGGACCCGGGCGGCCGTCGCTCCGTCGGGGGCCCCGAAGTATTTGTAGGTCACCCCCACGCGGCTACTCCTGCTTTCCCTCTGGGCCTCGGGCTCACGCTCGCCCCGGTGGCGGCCCCTTCCCCGGCGCGCGGCACGGCGCGGCCCGGCATGTTCGGGGCCCAGGTCGTCGGTCCCCTCACCCAGTCCGCCACCGCGATGCATAATCTCCACCCGCCGACCACTCGCGGCCATGGCCGCGCAACCCGATCATCGTCTCAGAGACCTCCCCCGGCAACGGCGGACGAAACGCCCGGCCGCACACGATCCTCGGAGCCTCTGAGACCATGGCTTGCGTGACCTACTCGTACACTGCCCCAGTCTCGCAGACGCTCTTCGACCGTGCGGCCGTCGTGACGCCCGGCGGCGTGAACTCTCCGGTGCGCGCGTTCGGCGCCGTGGGGGGTACGCCCCGCTTCATGGTGTCCGGTACCGGTCCGTACCTCACTGACGCCGATGGTCGCGAGTACGTCGACCTCGTGTGCTCCTGGGGGCCGATGATCCTCGGCCACGCCCACCCCGCCGTTCTCGACGCCGCGCGGCAGGCGCTGGCCCGCGGCACCTCCTTCGGTACGCCCGGGGAGGGGGAAGTGGCGCTGGCCGAGGAGATCGTGGCCCGCGTCGAGCCCGTCGAGCAGGTGCGCCTGGTGTCCTCCGGCACCGAGGCGACCATGTCGGCGATCCGGCTGGCCCGCGGCTTCACCGGCCGCGCCAAGGTGGTCAAGTTCGCCGGCTGCTACCACGGGCATGTGGACGCGCTGCTGGCCGCGGCCGGCTCCGGGGTGGCGACCTTCGGGCTGCCGGACACCCCCGGGGTGACCGGCGCGCAGGCGGGCGACACGATCGTGCTGCCGTACAACGACCTGGAGGCCGTACGGGCCGCGTTCGCCGCGAACCCCGGCGAGATCTCCTGCGTGATCACCGAGGCCTCGCCGGGCAACATGGGCGTCGTGCCGCCGCTGCCCGGCTTCAACCAGGGGCTGGCCGACCTCTGCCGCGACAACGGCGCGCTCTACATCTCCGACGAGGTCATGACCGGTTTCCGGGTCTCGAAGGCCGGCTGGTACGGCCTCGACGGCGTGCAGCCGGACTTGATGACCTTCGGCAAGGTCATGGGCGGCGGCTTCCCCGCCGCGGCCTTCGGCGGCCGCGCCGACGTCATGGCGGCGCTGGCCCCGGCCGGCCCCGTCTACCAGGCGGGCACCCTCTCCGGTAACCCGGTCGCGACCGCCGCCGGCGTCGCCCAGCTGCGGCTGCTCGACGACGCGGCGTACGCGACGGTGGACGCGGTCTCGACCGAGCTGCGCGGGCTGGTCACCGAGGCGCTCGGCAAGGAGGGTGTCGCGCACCGCGTGCAGACCGCGGGCAACATGTTCTCGGTCTTCTTCACCGACGAGGACGTGACGGACTACGCCGGGGCGAAGGCCCAGCAGGCGTACCGGTACACCCCCTTCTTCCACGCCATGCTCGCGCGGGGTGTGTACCTCCCGCCGTCCGCCTTCGAGTCCTGGTTCGTCTCGACCGCGCACGACCGGGCGGCGGTCGAGCGGATCGCGGCCGCCCTGCCGGCCGCCGCGCGCGCAGCCGCCGAGGCGACCCCCGAAGCGCCCGCGTCATGACCGGTCCGGACGCACAGGACAGACGGGACGGGAGACGCGAATCGGACGGGAAGGGCGGAGCGGACGGCATGGCCACCGGTGGCAGCAGTGGCGCGACCGCGGCCGGCGGCCCGGTCGGCGCCGGTGGCGCCGGCGCGACCGAGACCACGGTCGTCCACCTGGTACGGCACGGCGAGGTGCACAACCCGGACGGCGTCCTCTACGGCCGCCGGGCCGGCTATCACCTCTCCGAGCTGGGCCGCCGGATGGCCGAGCGGGTCGCCGAGCACCTCGTCGACCGCGACGTCACCCACGTCGCCGCCTCCCCGCTGGAGCGCGCCCAGGAGACGGCGATGCCCGTGGCCGAGTCGCACTCCCTCGACCTCGTCACCGACGAGCGGCTGATCGAGGCGGCCAATGTGTTCGAGGGCAAGTCCTTCGGCGTGGGCGACGGCGCGCTGCGCAGGCCGTCCAACTGGCGGCACCTCACCAACCCCTTCCGCCCGTCCTGGGGTGAGCCCTACGCCGAGCAGGTCGAACGGATGCTGGCGGCGCTGGCCGACGCCCGCGACGCCGCGCGCGGGCACGAGGCCGTGGCCGTCAGCCATCAGCTGCCGATCTGGATCGTGCGCAGCTTCGTCGAGCGGCGGCGGCTGTGGCACGACCCGCGCCGCCGGCAGTGCACGCTGGCGAGCCTGACCAGCTTCACGTACCAGGGTGACCGGCTCGTGTCGGTCGGCTACACCGAGCCGGCCCGGGACCTCGTCCCGCCGCACCTCCTCGCCGGTGCGAAGCCGGTGAAGGGCGCGAAGGGCTTCGGCGCGTAGCCCCGAGGCCGGGCGGGGCTGCCGGTGCCCCGCCACCTGCGTCGGGGGCGGGCGCCGCGCGACACCCGCGCCG
>DOWQ01000022.1 GCA_003519485.1 Streptomyces sp.
CGCCTCCTCCTCGGCCCGCTCCGGGTCGTCGGGCACCGCGGCCCCGGTACGCGAGCCGCGGCCCGATCCCCGGCCGAGCGTCCGGCGCCACTCCTGGTCGTACGCCTCGTCGTCCGACGGCCCGTACTGCCGGTCGCCCGGACCGTCCGCCGCGTCCCGTACGAGCCCCAGCCGGGCGCCGAGGAGGCGCAGCCGCTGCGGGATCGCGTTGACGGGGGTGGCCGTGACGACGAGCAGCCCGAAGAGGGTCACCAGCACCAGCAGCGGCACCGCCAGCACCTCGCCGACCGTGAAGACCAGCGGCTTGGAGGCCGCCCAGCCGATCAGCCCGCCGGCGTCCTGGATCGCCTCGGTGCCCTCACCGCGCCCCGGGGAGCCGCACGCCATGTGGACCTGGCCGAGAACCCCGATGACCAGCGCGGAGAGGCCGATGACGATCCGTCCGTTCGCCTCCGGCTTCTCCGGGTGCCGGATCAGCCGGGCGGCGATGACGCCGAGCAGTATCGGCACCAGCAGGTCCAGCCGGCCGAACGTCCCGGTCACCAGCATCTCGATCAGCTCGCCGACCGGGCCTTCGAGGCTGGACCAGGTGCCGGCCGCGACGATCAGCGAGAGGCCGAGCAGCAGCAGCGCCAGGCCGTCCTTGCGGTGCGCCGGGTCCAGGCCCTTCGCGCCGCGCCCTATGCCGCGGAAGAGCGCGCCGACCGTATGGGCGAGGCCGAGCCACAGAGCACGCGCCAGCCGGTAGACGCCACCGGTCGGGGATGGTGCGGGCTTGGCGGCCGGCTTCTTCGCGGGCGCCTTGCGGGCCGCGGGCTTTTTCGCCGCCGCCTTCTTCGCGGGCGCCTTCTTGGCGGCGCCCGCGGTGGAGCCACCGCGCGCCTTGGAGGTGCCCGCCGTGCCCTGGGAACCCTTGCCGGTCGTACGTGAGGCCATGGGCCCGAGGTTACCGGTGCCGGGCCCATGGGACACGTGTGCCCACGGGTTGACCCGTTCGTGTCGGAAATCGTACGGCGTCACGGTGACGCCGCGTCATCGTCAGCCCTGCGGGGGCACCGTGGACGCGCCGCCGCTCGTGCCGGGCTCGAGCGCGTCCAGCGCGCGGCGCAGGCCGGTGAGTTTGCGCTCCAGATGGGCGGCCGTGGCCACCGCCGCCCCGTCCGCGGACTCGTCGAGCTGCTTGGAGAGTGCCTCGGCCTGCTCCTCGACGGCGGCCAGCCGCGCGGAGAGCTCGGCGAGCAGCCCGGCGGACTCCTTGGAGGCGCCCAGGTCGGGTCCGTTGCCCTCGAGCTGGGCCCGCAACAGCGTGGCCTGCTCCCGCAGCTGGCAGTTCTTCATGTAGAGCTCGACGAAGACCGACACCTTCGCGCGCAGCACCCAGGGGTCGAACGGCTTGGAGATGTAGTCCACCGCGCCCGCCGCGTAGCCACGGAAGGTGTGGTGCGGGCCGTGGTTGATGGCCGTCAGGAAGATGATCGGGATGTCCCGGGTCCGCTCCCGGCGCTTGATGTGCGCGGCGGTCTCGAAGCCGTCCATACCCGGCATCTGGACGTCGAGCAGGATCACCGCGAAGTCGTCCGTCAGCAGCGCCTTGAGCGCTTCCTCCCCGGACGATGCCCGGACCAGGGTCTGATCGAGCGCGGAGAGAATGGCCTCCAGCGCCAGCAGATTCTCCGGCCGGTCATCGACCAGGAGGATCTTGGCCTTCTGCACCATGGCCGTCCGCCCTCCTCGCCCCGGCATGGGGGCGCCCCTGCTCGATGAGCTCGGGGAGGCACCGAGTGCCGCCCCAGGAGACGACTCCCATGCGCCGCCCATCCTTGTGCCGGTCATCGTAACCGCACCCCGCCTGTCGCCACACCCTGTCACCGCGATGTCACTGTGCACGCACCGGAAACGCGGCGGGGGACCGATAGGTTCCCCGGGGACCACGCTCCCACACGTGTGCGACAACGCTCAGCCGGCACCGGACTGCATCCACTGCTGCATGACTCCCAGCAGATGGTCGGTGTCCACCGGCTTGGTCACATAGTCCGAGGCTCCCGCTTCGATGCTCTTCTCCCGGTCGCCCTTCATCGCCTTCGCCGTGAGCGCGATGATCGGCAGCCCGGCGAACTGCGGCATCCGGCGGATCGCCGCCGTCGTCGCGTAGCCGTCCATCTCGGGCATCATGATATCCATCAGCACGACCACCACGTCGTCGTGCTGCTCCAGGACTTCGATGCCCTCCCGCCCGTTCTCGGCGTAGAGAACCGACAGCCCGTGCTGCTCCAGGACGCTCGTCAGGGCGAAGACGTTCCGGATGTCGTCGTCGACGATCAGGACCTTCTCGCCGTGGAAGCCGCCGCCGAAGCCCGGGGCCGACTGCCGGCCGTTGCCGAGCCAGGACTCCGGGGGCGCCGGCTGGGGCTCCGCGGAGGTCTCCTCCGAAGTGGGCAGCGCGGCTGGCCGCTCGGCCCCCGTCACGGCGCGTCGGCGCCTCCTGGCCTGTTCCGCGGCGGCACGACCCGGCTCGGCCCGCCGGGTCTCCCGGGACTCCTGAGAGGACTCCCGCGCGGACGCCTCGGAGACCGCCTCGGATGCCGCCTCGGCGGCGATCTCGCCCAGCCCGGTCAGACCGGGGCCGAGGTCCATGCCACCGGGGGTGAGCTGCGGATAGCCCTGCGGCGGCAGCTCGACGGGGCTGAGCGGCAGATACAGCGTGAAGGTCGAGCCCCGGCCGGGCTCGCTGGCGGCGTGGATCTCGCCGCCGAGCAGCCGGGCGATCTCCCGGCTGATGGACAGCCCGAGGCCGGTGCCGCCGTACTTGCGGCTGGTCGTGCCGTCGGCCTGCTTGAACGCCTCGAAGATCACCCGCATCTTGCTGGCCGCGATGCCGATGCCCGTGTCGGTCACCGAGAACGCGATCATGTCGGCGTCGATGTCCTGCAGCGAGCCGTGCTCCAGGAGCTGCTCGCGGATGACGTCCGGCACATCGCTGCCGGCGGGACGGATGACCAGCTCCACCGCGCCGCTGTCGGTGAACTTGACCGCGTTCGACAGCAGGTTCCGCAGCACCTGGAGCAGCCGCTGCTCGTCGGTGTGCAGGGTGCCGGGGAGCTCCGGCGAGACCCGTACGGAGAAGTCCAGGCCCTTCTCCGCGGTGAGCGGCCGGAACGTCGCCTCGACGTAGTCGACGAGCTGGACCAGGGCGATCCGGGACGGGCTGATGTCCATCTTGCCCGCCTCGACCTTGGACAGGTCCAGGATGTCGTTGATCAGCTGGAGCAGGTCGGAACCCGCGCCGTGGATCGTCTCCGCGAACTCGACCTGCTTCGGGGAGAGATTGCTGTCGGCGTTGTCGGCGAGCAGCTTGGCCAGAATGAGCAGCGAGTTGAGCGGGGTGCGCAGCTCGTGCGACATGTTGGCCAGGAACTCGGACTTGTAGCGCATGGAGACGGCGAGCTGTTCGGCGCGCTCCTCCAGCACCTGCCGCGCGTCCTCGATCTCGGTGTTCTTCACCTCGATGTCGCGGTTCTGCTGGGCCAGCAGCTCGGCCTTCTCCTCCAGCTCGGCGTTGGACGACTGGAGCGCCTTCTGCCGGTTCTCCAGCTCCTCCGAGCGGTCCTGGAGCTGTTCGGCCAGCTCCTGCGACTGCTTGAGCAGCACCTCGGTCTTCGTATTGACGCTGATCGTGTTGACGCTCGTGGCGATCATCTCGGCGATCTGGTTCAGGAAGTCCTTCTGGATCTGCGCGAAGGGCTGGAAGGAGGCCAGCTCGATCACGCCGAGGATCTGTCCCTCGAAGAGCACCGGGAGCACGATCACGTGCGCCGGCGGGGCCTCGCCCAGGCCGGAGGAGATCTTGAGGTACCCCGGCGGCACGTTCTCCACCAGGATGGTGCGCTTCTCCTCCGCGGCGGTGCCGATCAGCGACTCGCCGGGCCGGAAGGAGGTGGGCATCGCGCCCATCGAGTAGCCGTACGAGCCGATCATGCGCAGCTCGTACGCGTTCTCCTCCTCGACGGGTCCGACCTCGGCGCTGTCGGTAGTCGGGACGGCGAGGAAGAAGGCGCCGTGCTGGGCGGAGACGACCGGGGTCAGCTCGCTCATGATCAGCCGGGCGACATCGGCGAGATCGCGGCGGCCCTGCATCAGGCCGGAGATCCGGGCGAGGTTGCCCTTGAGCCAGTCCTGCTCCTTGTTGGCGAGCGTGGTCTCCCGGAGCGTGGCGATCATCGTGTTGATGTTGTCCTGGAGCTCCAGGATCTCGCCCGCGGCGTCCACGTCGATCTTGAGGTTGAGATCACCGCGGGTCACCGCGGCGGCGACCGCGGCGATGGCGCGGACCTGCCGGGTCAGATTGCCGGCCATCTCGTTCACCGATTCGGTGAGGTCCCGCCAGGTGCCGTCCACGTCGCGCACCCGGGCCTGGCCGCCGAGCTGGCCCTCGGTGCCCACCTCGCGGGCGACCCGGGTCACCTGCTCGGCGAACGACGACAGCTGGTCGACCATCGTGTTGATGGTGGTCTTGAGCTCCAGGATCTCGCCGCGGGCGTCGACGTCGATCTTCTTCGTCAGGTCGCCCTTGGCGACCGCGGTGGTCACCATGGCGATGTTGCGGACCTGGCCGGTCAGGTTCGACGCCATCGAGTTCACGGACTCGGTGAGGTCCTTCCAGGTGCCGGAGACCCCCGGCACCCGGGCCTGGCCGCCGAGGGCCCCGTCGGTGCCCACCTCGCGGGCCACCCGGGTCACCTCGTCGGCGAACGACGACAGGGTCGTCACCATGGTGTTGACGGTGTCGGCGAGCTGCGCGACCTCGCCGCGGGCCTCGACCGTCACCTTCTTCGTCAGATCGCCGTGGGCGACCGCCGACGACACCTGGGCGATGTTCCGCACCTGGATGGTGAGGTTGTTCGCCATCAGGTTGACGTTGTCGGTCAGGTCCTTCCAGATGCCGGAGACGTCCCGCACCCGGGCCTGGCCGCCGAGCTGACCCTCCGTACCCACCTCACGGGCCACCCGGGTCACCTGCTCGGCGAACGAGGACAGCGTGTCCACCATGGTGTTGACGGTGGTGACCAGTGCGAGGATCTCGCCCTTCGCGTCGACCGTGACCTTCTGCGACAGATCGCCGTTCGCGACCGCCGTCGTGACCTGCGCGATGTTCCGCACCTGGGTCGTCAGGTTGTTCGCCATGAAGTTGACGGACTGGGTGAGGTCCTTCCAGGTGCCGGAGACGCCCTGCACCTCTGCCTGGCCGCCCAGAATGCCCTCCGTACCGACTTCGCGGGCGACCCGGGTCACCTGGTCGGCGAAGGACGACAGCTGGTCCACCATCGTATTGAGGGTGTTCTTCAGCTCCAGGATCTCGCCGCGCGCGTCCACGTCGATCGTCTGCGACAGATCGCCCCGCGCCACGGCCGTGGCGACCTGCGCGATGTTACGGACCTGCGCGGTGAGGTTGCCTGCCATGCCGTTCACCGAGTCGGTCAGGTCCCGCCACACGCCGGCCACGCCGGGCACCTGCGCCTGGCCGCCCAGCCGGCCCTCCGTGCCCACCTCGCGGGCGACCCGCGTCACCTGGTCGGCGAAGGACGACAGCTGGTCCACCATCGTGTTGATGGTGCTCTTGAGCTCCAGGATCTCGCCGCGCGCGTCGACCTCGATCTTCTGCGAGAGGTCACCGCGTGCCACCGCCGTCGTGACCTGCGCGATGTTCCGCACCTGCGAGGTCAGGTTCCCGGCCATGAAGTTGACGGAGTCGGTGAGGTCCTTCCAGGTGCCGGACACGCCGTCCACCCGGGCCTGACCGCCCAGCCGGCCTTCCGTACCCACGTCGCGGGCCATCCGGGTCACCTGGTCGGCGAACGAGGACAGCTGGTCGACCATGGTGTT
>DOWQ01000243.1 GCA_003519485.1 Streptomyces sp.
CATCGTCGGTGCGCACCGGCCGTATCGGGGCCCGGCATCGGGTGCGCTCAGCGGCCGGCTTCTCGTCCGTGGTGCGGGTCCGGCTGCTGGGGGCGGTGCGCCCTCTGGTCGTCCTCGCGTGCCGGGCGCGGTGCGCCAGCGTCCTCCCGGTCGGCGTAGCGGTCCATGGTCGCGTGGGCGTGGTCGGCCGCCTTGGTGAAGGCGTCCTGGAGACGGCGCAGCCGTTCGTCGGTGAGATCGAGGGCTTCCACGTCGGTGCACGACGCCTTCAGGGCTCGCAGCGCCGTCAGGTCGATCGCTGACCGCGGCCCGGCCTCCGGTTCCGGGCGGCCGGGGTCGGCGTCCTTGTGCGTGAGCAGCTGCTCGGACATCGCGGCCTGCTGGTGCGTGGTGACGTCGTACGCCCGGCCCCGCACAGCGGTGGTGGTGCGCAGCTTCTCCCTCACGACCGCGCCGGCGAGGACGGCCCGGTCGTAGCGCAGCGGGACGCGGGGTATCTCCCACTCCCCCGGCTCTTGGTGGGGAAGCCGGTGCGCGGCCGGTGCGCCCGGGTCGGCCAGGGGGTGCCTGTCCGGATCGGGCGCGACGGTCGGCGGGCGCCGGGCGGGCTGGAGGTCGGCCAGGGCCCACCGGGCGGTGTAGAGCCGGTAGCCGGGCTCCTGGCCACGCAGCGTCTTCGGCTCGCTGATGTCCAGGCAGTGCGCGGCGATGGCGGCGTCCACGATCTGCTCGTCCAGACCGGGGTCGCGGCGGCGACCGCGGAGCACGAGGGCGAGGTGGCGGCGGGCTTCGGCGAGCAGATGCCGGCGGTGGAACCGGCCGCCGCCGTTCATCACGAACACCATCGCGGTGACGTCGACGGCCGCCAGGGCGACATCGACCACCGCCGCGACCCGGGCCCGGATCGCGGCAGCGGCAGCACGGGCGCGCTCGAGGAGCGAGTCGATGAGCTCCACCCCGAAGTTCAGAATCGCGCTCGCCTTCCACCACGCGCGCAGCTGCGCGAGCGGCCGGGCCTTCTGCTTGGGCGGCCGGGTCATCTTCGCCGCGATCCGGTTCAGCTTGGCGCGGGCCTGCTCGGAGACCACGGGCAGGAAGCGGAGCTCGCCGTCGTCGTCGACGCTGGTGACGTACTCGTGCTCCAGCTCCTCCAGGCAGGCGGCGATCTGCTCACCGCGGCGGGCCGTCCAGCCGATCAGCTCGTGCGGCACCCCGGCGACGTCCATCACCGGGCGGCGCCCGGCGGTTACGGTGCGCGGCTCGGAGGCCAGCCCCAGCGCCTCACACGCCTCAGCCATCACGGCTTCGTTGTAGAGCCCAGACGCGGCCACCGCGTTCTCGTACAGGGCCTCTGTGTGCACCGACCCCCAGGTGCCGTCCGGGCGCTGGGCTTTGACCGACAGCAGGAGGTGATCGTGGAGCAGCGGCATACCGGAGCGCGCCTCGTAGTGGCGGAAGCGCGCGGCGACCAGACCGTGCGCGGGACGGACGCGGTAGACGCCGCCGGCCCCGAAGCGGATGACGGCGACGTCGTCCTCGATCCACGCGAGCACTGCGGCGATGGCCCGCTCGTGCGCGGCCTCAATCACCCGACGGGTCTCATCATCACCCAGCGCCCACAACAGGGAGATCGTCGGCTGCGGCCGGAACACGAAGTCGACACCGACGACCTTCACCCGCCGACCGAGGGCCCCAACCCGCCACGCCTTCTTCGGAGACTCCCCCGCGGCCAGCCGGTCGGCCTCGATCCGGTCCGCGCCGCGCGAGGCCGCCCTGGCCACGGTCATGCTGGGTCTGCTGTCAGGATCCGACAGCCTCTGATCAGCACGCCGCTCGGCGCCGGTCACAGGCGGGGCAGGTGTCGAGCCAGGAATCCGGATTTCGGTGATCCTCGTTCCCGGCCGACCGGAGACGCTCGGCCGACCCACCGCTGGACCCGTCGAAGGGGCCAGGACTGGCACTGTCGCGACGATCAACGACCAGACACGATGTCGGCACCTCGATGTGTTGCTGTTCCTTCTCCGGATACCGATGTGCAGGTGTTGACCTGCCACAGGTGGTGATCGCTCGATGACCGACGTCTCTCGAACCGCCGATCCCTTCACAGCCGCCGATCTGGTGGTGTTCAACGGCACGGTGCGCACTCTGGATCGGGGTGGCACGGTCCGTACCGCACTGGCCGCCCGGGACGGGCGGGTTCTGACGGTGGACACGGATGCCGCGGTGCTCGGCCTCGTCGGTCCGCGCACCCGGGTGCTGGATCTGCAGGGCCGCTGCGCGGTGCCGGGATTCATCGAGACGCACAACCATCCGACCTTCTTCGGGCTGACCCTGGCGGCCCAGGTGGACGCCGGCAGCCCGCCGAACGACTCCATCTCCGACATCGTCGACCGGGTGGAGCAAGCCGTCGCTGACGCCGAGCGGGGCTCGTGGGTGCACGGCTACCGGTACGACGACACACTGCTCGCCGATGACCGGCACCCCACCCGGGCCGATCTCGATCCCGTGTCCAAGGACCATCCGGTCTGCCTCCAGCACATCTCCGGGCACTTCTGCGTGCTGAACTCAGCGGGCCTGCGAGCACTCGGCATCCACCGCGACACCCCCGACCCGGTCGGCGGGGTGATCCACCGAGATGCGGACGGCGAACCGAACGGCGTCCTTGCCGAGACGGCCGCGTTCGCCGCCTATGCCGCCATGCCCAAGCCGGACTCCGCCGACCTCGCCGAGGCGATCGGGCTGGCCGGAGACGCGTACCTGGCCGCCGGCGTCACCACGGTCCATGACACCGGGCTGGGCCTGGTGGGCGGGCCCGCCGAGCTGGACGCCTACCGACTGGCACAGGCCTCCGGACGGCTGCGCACCCGGGTCCAGGCCTACCTGGTGCAGGACCTGTTTCCCGGGCTGTCCCGCGGCGAGCTCAGCCCCGTTGAAGCAGGTATCGCGGGCATCGGCGACGACCGCTTCCGGGTGGCCGGCGTGAAGATGTGGGCCGACGGATCCCTCCAGGGCCTGACCGGGTGTGTGTCCGAGGGATACGCCTGTGCGCCGGACAAGAATGGTTTGTTGATCTTTCCGCAGGAGGACCTGAGCCAACGGGTCGCCACGCTGCACGAGGCGGGGTGGCAGGTCGCCATTCACGGCAACGGGGACGCCGCGATCCGGGCCATTCTGGAGGCCTACGCCAAGCTCGGACTCGATCCGCAGCAGTCCGACCGGCGGCACCGGATCGAGCACTGCCAGATGGTCAGCGAGCAGCAACTGGACGAGATGGCCTCGGCGGGGGTGCTCGCCTCCTTCTTCATCAAGCACGTGTACTACTGGGGCGACCGGCACCGCGACCGGTTCCTCGGGCCGGAGCGGGCGCGGCGCATCGACCCGCTGGCCTCCGCGCGTGCGCACGGGGTCACGTTCGGTCTGCACTCGGACACCCCGGTGGTCCCGGTGCCGCCCCTGGAGGGCATTTGGTGCGCGGTGCGCCGGATGACCCGCGACGGCAAGGAGCTCGGACCGGAGCAGCGTGTCGACGTGGACACCGCACTGCGCGGCTACACCAGCCAGGCCGCCCACCTGGGCTTCGACACAAGGGCAGCCTCGAACACGGCAAGTTCGCCGATGTGGCGGTGCTGTCCGCCGATCCCACCGTCGTCGATCCGGCCGCCCTGAACACGCTTCGTGTGGACGCAACCGTCATCGGCGGCGAGGTGGTCTGGAGCGGCGCCACTGATCTCGAAGTCGGGCGACCGGTGACCGAAGGGGGTCTCCGTTGAAGGAGAGCCGGAAGAGCCTGGCCGTAGGGCTGGGCATGCCCGCCGCCGCGATCTTGGTGGTGATGCCGCTGATCGCCGACACCTCCGTGTACGTGCTCGGCATCCCGCTGTTGTGGCTCTGGATGTTCGCGTGGTTCCCGCTCACCACCCTCTGCCTGTGGGTGGCCTGGCGCATCGATGAGCCGCGCTACCGGGACGGCCAGTCGCAGAAAAAGAAGGAGGTGAACCAGGCGTGATCGCAGCAATCTTCTTCGGCGTGATGGCGGTGTCCGTGCTGGTCGCGTTCAGCGCCAGGCGCGGCATGCGGAACATGTCGATCGGTGAGTACCTGGTGGGCGGCCGCTCCTTTCCCCCCTGGTTGCTGTACTTCCTCGCGGTCGGCGAGATTTACAGCATCGGCACCATGATCGGCTTCCCGGCGGGCATCTACGCCGGCGGAGCGAGCTACGGTATCTGGTTCCTCGGCTACATCCTGCTCGCCTACCCGCTGGGCTACTACATCGCGCCGCTGATCTGGCGGGCCGGCGTGCGGTACGACGCGATGACCATCCCGGACGTGTTCGGCCGGCACTTCCGCAGCCGTAGTCTGGAGCTGGTCACCGCCGGGGCCCTGCTGATCGCGCTCGTCCCGTGGGGGCAGTACCAATTCATCGGAATGCAAGTGGTGCTCGGGGCCTTGGGACTGCCCATCAGTCCCGTGCAGGCCGTCGTGCTGGCCGGAGTGATCTCCTTCCTGTACCTCGCAGTGTCCGGCGTCCGCTCGCCCGCCTTCGTCGCGATCCTCAAGGACGCGATGATGACCCTCGGCATCGTGGTGGCCGGAGTGGCCGTGGTGACAGCCGCCGGCGGCACCTCGGAGGTCTTCGGCCCGGCCACGGTGCCGCACGAGCAGGTCACCATGAGCGGCTCGCCGATGGTGTTCGCGCTGACCACCATCGTCTTCCAGAGCATCACCTTCTACCTGGGCTTCTCCGCGGCGTTCATCTTCACCGCGAAGTCGGAACGGGCGATCAAGTCGTCGACGGTGTGGATGCCCATCTACATGCTGATGTACCCGTTCCTGGTGGCCACGGCGTACTTCGCCTTCGCCAGCCACCGCCAGGTCAAGGACCCAAACACGGTGTTCATGGTCATCGTGCAGGACAAGCTGCCGGACTGGCTGGTGGGGGTGGTGGCCGCGGGAGCCGGCCTGTCGGGGGTGCTGGTGCTGGCCGTCACCGCGCTGACCATCGGCGGCATCGTCTCCCGCAACCTGGCACCAAACATCAGGCCGGAGGCGCAACGGCGGTGGACCACAGCGGTGGTGGCGATCTTCCTGGTCGCCGCGGCGACCCTCACGCTGGTCGGATCGACGCTGATGCTGACCGTCCTCAACCTGACGTACTACCTGCTCGGACAGCTCGTCCCCGGCTGGATCGCGTTGATGTTCTTCCGCCGAGTTCAGGCCTGGGCGGTGTCGGTGGGCATTCTGGGCGGCGTAGCGGCGTCCATCGCGCTGTACGTCATCAAACCGGATCTGGCCGGTGTCAACGCCGGGCTGATCGCGGTGCTGATCAACTTCGCCCTCACCTTCGGGCTGAGCCACCTGCGACGCGGCCCGGTCATCGAGCCGGTATCGACGATGACGGCCGTGCCCGCGTCCGAGAACGTCACAGACCCGCAGCCGGCGCCCAAGGGCGGCAGCGTGGAGGACGGATCGGCTGCCGTGACCACCTGACGCATCGGCATCACCCTCCCGAAGCGGTGGCCCCGGTGGCGACCTCAGTCGCCGCCGGGACCACCGCTCAGCCGTCTCCGGCCGGTGCCGCCGGAGCACCGGGGCGTCAGCCGACGGACGCGCTCGGCCGCCCCACCAGAGGCGAAAGCGGCGCCTGCGGGCCGTTCGCCTCGCGCAGCCAGCGGCGCAGCACCCGGTGCACCTGCTCCGCGCCGGGCGGCCCGCGCATCGGCCTTGCCGAGCTCTCGCAGCGGATCGTCGTAGAAATACCACACGTAGGCTTCCCCCACCATGTACTTCGCGTTCATGGACGACAGCGCACGTAAGCAAAAGGACGTGCCCCGGAGGGACCTTGGGGCACTCCGTGCTTACGGGGCAGTGATTTTTCCGCAGGAGTCGCTGCAGCCCTACCGCGAGCAGCTCACCCGTCTGCGTCAAGAACTGAGTATCCCGGTCGACACGGAGTTCAAGTGGTCGCCGGGGGGCCTCTCCACAAGAAATGGAACGAGCTGCATAGGGCTACCGACGAAATGGCTTGACCTGCGACTTTGCGGCGCTTCGTACGTGGCGATCCCGTGATGTCATGTGGAGATTCCCGGGAGCTGCGCCGCTGCGTCTGGTCGCTGATTCGGGTGGATCGAGGCGGGTCTCAGATTGGGAGTCGATGCGGAGCGCAGTCTCCTGGCGTGGTGGCACAGTCGAAGAAACCGCGTCCGAAGCGGCCTGCGATCCGTCTCGGTGGCATCAACACGGTCGCGCTCGTTGACCGGCTCCGGGAGCTGTACCAGGCTGGTGACGATCCGGAGTTCGAGCTGTTCCCGGCCTCCGACGAGCTGCTGCTCGTACTTCGGCACGCGGAGCGGACGACCGGCGAGCTCCGCGTCGACACCGCCCAGGTCGACCCGAAGGACGTGATGGGCGAGGCCGCGATCATCCGTACGAAGCTGTGGCAGTACTTGCGGGAACAGGCGGATGCCGGACAGCTGAAGGCTATTGAGGCGGGGCGTGCGTTCGGCGTGCTCTGGCACAGGTTCAACGAGGCCCTGTGCGTGAACACCAGGCATGGCACGCAGCAGAGAAAGCCCAGAGGCTGAAGGCTGAGCAGGTACGGCGTCCTGATGAGAGGCGGGCTCCCGAGACAGCGCGCCTACGGGTTGATGGACGCAGCCGAGGAGGTGGAGGGCTGGGCCGAATCGCCTGGAACCTGCCCTGCTTCCCGATCGCGTATCGGCTGTGTCACCAGCTCCTGGATCACAGAGACAGTCTCGTGGTCGACGGCATGTCGGAGTGGTGGCTCGACGACATCACCGAGGTTGTCGACAACCGCGCGACCGACCTGGAGAAGGCCAACCTGACGGATCTGCTGGAGAGCTTCGTACGAGAGATCCACAAGCTGGCCCGGGAACGGAACCAGCCCGCAACGACGACGGACGAGGCCCGCCACGCTCTCACCGCGGCCACCGACTTCTTCCACCGCCCAGTGCCGGCGATCCCACGGCAGCAGGCACGCTCCCAAACCGGGACCCCCGCACGACGCTCACGCCGCCGCACACGAGGCCGCCCCACCGACTGACTGCCGCTGTGACTGAGCGTCATAGTTGGCGAGGCTGAGCATCGTGGATGGCGGGCCGGTGGCTCTGTAGCCGACAGCGGAGACGTTCCGAGGTGAAGGCTAGTCATCGTCGATGTCGTCAGCGGGGAGGATGGCCGCCCAGTTCTGTGGCAACGAGATACCGCGTGGCCGGCAAACCCGCCGGGATCACCTGGGACGGCGACCGCCTCTGGTACTGCGACACCGACACCCTCCACCTACGAGCCATCGACCTCCCCGGCATCGCATAAACCCCCCGCACAGCGCCGCGCTTTCATCGCCCTGACGCTGATCTTCGGTCTAGGCATGTGGATGGCGATGGGCGGAGCCTTCCTCGCCCGCCGCAGGGCCAACAAGCGCCGACGGCACCAGCACCTCGAAGAGCGGCGGGCGACCGCCGACCACGACACCGGGGGCCCCGGCCGTAATGCCTCCCTGCGGATGGAGGGCTCCGGGCGCATCCCGATGCCGAGCTGGAGGGCACATCACCCATTCGCCCGATACGGGCGACTGGATTCATTGCGTGTCCCAGGTGGCACCCGGGCAGTCGGCGACGCGCGGGATGGACCGGCCGTGAGCAGGCAGAACCCTGCTGTGGAAGGCCTGAGGCAGCTTGGGCACCAGTCCCGTGGCCATGGGAGGGGTGGCCTTCCGTTGCGGTGGCGGCGCGGCATGCCGGGAGGCAGGTTCTTGCCTGTGAAGTGACAGCCGTCCTTCGCAGGCTGCCGCCTCGTGTTCCGTGTGCTGTCACCGGCAGCGCACGGAACCTCCAACCATCTCTTTCAGCTGGAGACCGCATGTACAAGTCCACTGTCTGAGGGGCCCCGAAGATCCCG
>DOWQ01000698.1 GCA_003519485.1 Streptomyces sp.
GCTCAATTGAACAAGTCAGGAGCTTGGTCCAGAAGCCCCGTCACTGTCTTGTCCACCCGCCCGACCGGCGCGTGCCGCCCTCGGAACGGACACGCCACAAGGACGGACATGACCAGCATGACGCACGGCGGCCCACAGATCACCGGCGGAGTCGACACTCACGGCCTGACGCACCACGCCGCGGTGATCGACTCCACCGGTCGCCACCTGGCCGACCGGGAGTTTCCCGCCACGATCCGTGGCTACCGGGATCTGCTGGACTGGATGCGCCTCCACGGCCCGCTGGTCGCGGTCGGAGTGGAGGGCACCGGCGCCTACGGGGCGGAACTTGCCCGGGTCCTCACCGCGGCCGGAGTCACGGTCATCGATGTCGACCACCCGGACCGCAAGACCCGTCGGATGAAGGGCAAGTCCGACCCGATCGACGCCTACGCCGCCGCGACCGCCGTACTGTCCGGGCGTGCCACGGGTGTCCCCAAGAGCCGGGACGGGGTCGTCGAAGCGACCCCCGTGAGCGTCGACAATCGCGCCCACGCTCCAGGCGCATTCGCCGACTCGGGCCGCTCCGGACGCGTATCGATCTACGTGGTCACCAACGGCGCGAACTTCCTCAGCGCCCCTGTCTTCCCGGACGAGTCGTTCCGCCATGCGCTGGAACAGCTCAGGAAGGCCCTGGGCTGCAACGAGGTCCACCTGACCGGTGGCGAGCCGACCCTCCACCCCCGGCTGCCCGAGATCGTGGCCACGGCCCGCAAGGCCGGCTACTTGGTCAGCATCACCTCGAACGGTGAGAACGGGACCCGAACCTTACGTGATTGCGCCCTGGCCGGGCTCGGACACATCAACTTCTCCGTCTTCGGAACGACCCCCGAAGAGCTGGCGCAGGTGCAACATGCCCGCTACCGGAAAACAGCCCTGGCGCAACGCAAGATCGAAGCACTGGACGAATCGATCAAGCTCGCCACGCAGATCGGCGTGGGCGCACGCGCGAACCTCGTCCTACCCAACCGCGACCACGTGCCGCGCGTCCACCGCCTCCTCGCCAAATACACATCCTCGCTGTCCGTCTGGATCCTCACCTCCCTGTCGGACGGCGATGAATCCCTCAACGCCATCGACGTCCTCCTCGACGAGCTCGGCGCCGAACTCGACGAGGTCCGCCTCATCGCGGGGAGCGCGAGCTTCCGCATGTCCTACCGGACACCCAACGGCCGTCAGCTCTACGTCAAGCACATACGCCCCCTCCGGCTGCCGCAGACCTGCGCCACCTGCCGCTTCAACAACAGCACCGACTGCGAGGAGGGCTACTACGGAGTGCGGCTGTACCGAGACACCAAGGGCCTTTTTCACGTCGGAGTCTGCATACAACGCATGGACCTCTGCCAGCCCGTGGAAGAGTTCATAGCCGGCGACGCATGCAACGAAATCATCAGACTCCGCGAGACCGACATGCGAGACCTGACCGCCTAGAACTGATCACCAGGAGCACACACAGCGATGGCCCAGCACGAGTACGAGGCGAAGTTTCTCAACATCGATGTCAGCGCGGTGCGCGAGCAACTGCGCGCGGCGGGAGCACAACAAACTTTTGAGAGAACCATGTTCACCCGGCTCATCTTCGAAAACGACGCCGTACAGGGCGAGCAGTGGTTGCGCCTCCGGGACGAGGGAGGCAAGACGACCCTCACGCTGAAACAGGTCAGCGACGCCAGCACCATCAAGGGCACCACCGAGATCGAGGTTGAGGTCAACGACCTCGGCAAGACAGCCGAGCTTCTCGGCGCCCTGGGACTGCGTCAAGTCCGGTACCAGCAAAACTACCGGGAAGAATGGCAGCTCGGTGACATCAACTACGACCTCGACACATGGCCCGACCTTCCCACCTTCATCGAGATCGAAGGCCCCTCGGAAGAGGCGGTCCGCAAGGCGGTGACTGCGCTCGGCTTCGACTACGAGGAAGCTCGCTACGGCAGCATCGACCTCATCTACAAAAGTGAGCTGGACCGCAACATCCTGGCCGAGCCTACGCTGCTCCTCGCGGAGTAGCTGATGCGCTGAGCTGGGTAGGTGGTAGCGAGGCGAGTCCGGTCAGCGAGTCTTCCAGGTGCTGCTGCACAGGTTCGAAGAGACCGTGCGAGACATCAGCGGTCGGCCGTCGGGAGGACGGGCTCGCCGAAAGATCTCACGGCCGTCACGTCCGGGACTATAGATCGTTCGGCTCTGGCTCACATCCGGTGGCGGAGAAGTGCGAAGCCGGATTGTCCGTACAACTGGCGCTTGATCAGCTTCGTCTTGGTGTTGACGACGAGGCCTTCGGGTACGGCCTCGTGGCTGAAGCCGACACCGAAACCGAGCCCGGCCCCGCTCGCGTCTGCCGGCCGGTCCACGTACGTGCGCAGCAGCCGGCCGCGGCCGGGCAGCCGCATGCCGGTGGACAGGAGGGTCTCGCCTCCCATGAGGAAGGGAGTGGGGTCGGGCAGCTCGCAGACATGGACCCAGCGAACCGGGTTGCCGGTGTTCTCGGCGCCGGCCAGCAGGTTCGAGTGCTGACCGGGGTGGCCGAGAACCGTCGCCACCGTCACTGTCATGCGTGCCTCCTGCGGACCCAGGGCCCGGTGGACCGGGAGTCGGTCGAACGGGCAGCTGCACAAGGGAAAGCCGTCATTCCGCACAGGTCTTTCCCGGCTCCTTGTCCCGTAGTCTGTGCGAACTGACACCCAGAAGTGATGCAGGTCACAAAGTCGCCGGAGGTGGGGCCACTGCTTCGCGTCGCCGTTTCGCGGTAGGGACAGGTGCCGAGGGGCGAGGGTCGAAGACCGTGATCGCCCCCGCGATGCATCCGGCCCCGGTCCTGTCCGGCCTCAGGCACTTTGGCAGCCGTCCTCGGCGAGATCAGCGCGGGTCAGCCGCCCTCAGGAGTGGCTGCGGCTCCGTCCGAACTCCAGTGCGCCAACGCCGAGTCGACGCCCCGTCGTCCGTCCGCCCGTCCCGCTTGCACGATCGTCCCGCCCGTCCCCGTCCCGTCGATCCTGCGATCCCGCGGTGCGTACGCCGCGGCAGGGTCCGGTTCGCAGTCCAGCACAGGACCCGCCCTTCTCCGGCCCCCGCGAGCCGGTTACTGCCAGGAAGAGAGATCACAACCGTGACGAAGAACAACGAATTTCTGCGGGTCCTCGGCCGGGGCGACGTCCTGGCTCTGGCCTTCGGGGCGATGATCGGCTTCGGCTGGGTCGTGCTCACGTCGGACTTCCTCAATGACGCCGGCCCCGGCGGCGCGGCCCTCGCGTTCGTCATGGGCGGCGTCATCGTGACGCTCATCGGGCTCGTCTACGCCGAGTTGGTCGCAGCGATGCCGCACGCCGGCGGTGAGCACCACTACGCGCTACGGGCCCTCGGCGCGCGCGGGGCCTTCGTCGCGTCCTGGGCCATGGTGCTCGGCTATGTGTCGGTGGCGGCCTTCGAGGCGGTGGCCCTGCCGCAGACGATGCTGTACCTCTTCCCCGACATGCTCGCCGGGCACATGTGGACCATCGCCGACTACGACGTGCACGCCACCTGGGTCGCCGTGGGCGTCGTGGCGGCGGTCGTCGTCACCGCGCTGAACTACATCGGCATCCGGCCGGCCAGCGTCTTCCAGAGCATCGCGGTGGTCTTCCTGCTGTGCGCNNTTCCTCTTCGTGGGCTTCGACGTCATCCCGCAGTCGGCGAGCGAGGTCGATCTTCCCCACCGGCAGATCGGCAAGCTGCTGGTCGTCTCCGTGGTGTGCGCGACCGCGTGGTACGTCCTCATCATGCTCACCGTGGGATCCGGCCTGCCGGCGGCCGAGTTGGCGGAGTCCGAGCTCGCCTCGGCCGACGCGATGACCGCTCTCTGGAACAGCCGGGCGATGGGCAACCTGCTGATCCTCGGCGGCATAGCGGGCATCCTGACGAGCTGGAACGCCTTTCTCATCGGCGGCAGCCGGCTGCTGTACGCGATGGCGGTCTCCGGCATGGTGCCGAGGTGGTTCGGCAAGGTGCACCCCCGGTTCCGTACGCCCGGCAACGCCGTGCTGTTCATCGGCGAGCTGACGGTGCTCGCGCCGTTCTTCGGACGCCCGATGCTGGTCTGGCTGGTCGACGCAGGCAGCGTCAGCATCGTGACCGCCTACGCCGTGGTCGTGGTGTGCTTCCTGGTGCTGCGCCGCCGGGAGCCGGGGATGGTACGGCCGTTCCGTACGCCCGCCGGGCCCGTGGTGGGTGTCAGCGCGCTGGTGCTGACCCTCAGCCTTGCGACGCTCTATCTCCCCGGCATGCCGGCGGCGTTGGCGTGGCCGTCCGAGTGGCTCATCGTAGGCGTCTGGTGGGCGGCCGGTGCGGTCTTCCTCTGGCGGCTGCCCCGGATCACCCCGGGCGAGGACGCGGAACAGCGCCTCGTCGCGGCAGTGGAATCCCGCTGACCCGAGCCACCGGCACCGGCACCGGCACCGGTGCTGTGTCGCAGCTCCCGCGCATCGCCCGCCGCTCGCCGCCCCGTTCGGCGGCAGTCGGCTCCGGCCGCCTCCGTCTGCCTCCGTCCGCTCCGCGGAGTTCGCGCTCCCGCGCTCTGGCCCGGCCGCCGGAATCCGTACGAAACAGCGGCTTCCGGGGCACGGACGCCGTCCCGCGCGGCGGTCTCCGCGCGTACGGGTGGGGGCCCGGCCGGGGCGGTCCGCGGGGCTGAGTACCTTGCAGGGCACACGACTTGGTGGTTCGGCGATTCACGGATTCACAGAAAGCTGTCCTGACTTCATGAGCATGATCGAGAGCGCATCCCCTCAGCAGCCGAGTCCCGGGCAGGGGCATGTGGCGAAGCACAGGCGCAGCAACGCTGTCAGCCGGCGCCGCATCCTCTTCGGCGGCCTGGCCGCCGCGGCTGCGGGCGGCCTCGGCCTGGCCGGGATGGCCTCCGCCGGCGGGACCCGG
>DOWQ01000705.1 GCA_003519485.1 Streptomyces sp.
TGCCGCAGCCGGTGCCCCGGCCGTGACCGGCGTGAGGGCGGGTACCGCCGGCGTCGCGGGGGCCGTCATGGGTGGAGCGGTGGGGACACCGGCGACGCCGGCGGCGCCCGGAGCGGCGAGGACGGCGTCGGTTCGTACGGCCGCCGGTGGCGCGTGCAGGGTGAACCACACCGCCTTGCCGCCCCCGTCCTGTCCGCGAACGCCCCAGCTCTCGCTGACGGAGGCCACCAGCGCGAGCCCCCGGCCGCTGGTGGCGGAGGCCTCGGCGGCATGGACGACGGGCACCCTCGGGTCGTTGTCCCGCACCGAGACCGTCAGCCGGTCGAGGAGGAGATCGAGTTCCACGGTGCAGTGTTTGTCCGGCTGCGCATGACGGTGGACATTGGTGAGAAGCTCGGTGACCCCGAGTGCCGCTGAGTCGATCAATGGGTCGAGATGCCAGTGGCGCAGATGCGCGGAGACGATTCTGCGGACCTGGCCGATCCGCGACGGCAGGGCCTGGAGCTCCACCGTGCAGTGCCTGCTTGGCTTCCTGATCACGGCTGCGACTCCCTGATGAGGTTCGGAAGACGAGAACGCATCCAGCAGTGCTCGACTGCTGCTTGTGCCGGCGGGGCCGATGAGGAGAGTCACCGCCGGTGAACCCTCAGTAACGTTCCACCAGGGTGACCCGCGCCGGGTGCACGCGCAACTCGCGCCCCGCATGTCACTCGGCTGCCGCGTGCCCGCCCGCGGTGCGTATCGCGTCGAAGAAGGTGTCCGCCGAGGGCGGTCCGGGCTCGCCCGGCGCGGGGTCCCGGTCCGCCAGGGTGAGCAGATAGCGATGGCCGTTCACCGTGGTCAGCGCCCGGCCGCGGGTGGCGAACCAGGGTCTGGCCGCGTGCACGAGATGGACCGGCGCGCTGTCGATCTCGGTGTCGTAACTGGTGAGCAGCAACAGCCTGCCGTCCCGGATCATGACCTGCCCGGCGCGTGTGAGGGAGCGCAGCCGGCGCCCGATCCGCACCCCGGTCGCTGTGAACTCCGGCTCTGCCATGCCGTACCGCCCCCTCGGCGAGTCATCCCGAGTCGTGCAGCGTTTCGCTGCCGGACCACCGATTGCCTTCCTTTGGGAGTGTGCCTCCGACGGGGCCCGCGCACCAGTGCCGACCTATGATCGAGACGACCGGGTGTCACTGCCCGGCGCCTGAACGTGATCGCGAGGAGTGCGCGCGGTGAGCACGACGGAACGACAACCCCCCGGCGCCCCGGCCGCGACTCTCGATGTGGACCGCAGCGATGCCCGCCACCGGGCGTGGCTGAACGAGGCCGTGCGGAAGGTCCAGGCGGACGCCGCCCGCTCGGCCGACACCCACCTGCTGTGCTTCCCGCTGCCCGAGACATGGGGCGTCGACCTGTACCTCAAGGACGAGTCGACCCACCCCACCGGCAGTCTCAAGCACCGGCTGGCCCGATCGCTCTTCCTCTACGGCCTGTGCAATGGCTGGATCCGGCCGGGCAAACCCGTGATCGAGGCCTCCAGCGGCTCGACCGCCGTGTCCGAGGCGTACTTCGCCCAGCTGATCGGTGTGCCCTTCATCGCGGTGATGCCGCGCACCACCAGCCCGGAGAAGATGCGGCTGATCGAGTTCCACGGCGGCCGGTGCCATCTGGTGGACGACCCGCGGACGGTGTACGAGGTCTCCGCCGCCCTCGCGGACGAGTCCGGCGGGCACTACATGGACCAGTTCACCTACGCCGAACGGGCGACCGACTGGCGGGGCAACAACAACATCGCCGAGTCCGTCTACGAACAGCTGAGGATGGAGCGCCACCCGGTGCCCGCGTGGGTCGTCGCCACCGCCGGCACCGGAGGCACCTCCGCGACCATCGCCCGCTACGTCCGCTATCTCCAGTACGACACCCGCGTCTGCGTCGCCGACCCGGAGAACTCCTGCTTCTTCGAGGGCTGGACCACCGGCGACGAGCGGGCGACGAGCGAGGGGGCGTCACGCATCGAGGGCATCGGCCGGCCCCGGATGGAACCGAGCTTCGTGCCCGGCGCGATCGACCGGATGATGAAGGTGCCGGACGCCGCGGCCGTCGCCTCCGTACGGGCCCTGGAGCGGCTGATCGGCCGCAAGGCGGGCGGCTCGACCGGCACCGGGCTGTGGGGCGCGCTGAAGATCGTCGCCGAGATGGTGGCCGCCGGGCGTACGGGCAGTGTGGTTACGCTCATCTGCGACGCCGGTGACCGCTATCTCGACAAGTACTACTCCGACGCCTGGCTGGCCGAACAGGGGCTGGACATCGAGCCGTACACCGCCACGATCGAGACGCTGCTCGCCACCGGCGAGTGGCGGTCCCGTTGAGCCGCTCCCGGAGCCGGGCGGGGCCGGGGACGGGAAGCGCCGGCCCCGGTGCGGCCGCCTGTAGGGGGCCGTGCCCCGTCCCCCGGGGTCGTACGGCCGCGACAACGGCAGCCGTACGCCGGTCGGTTCTCCCGGCGCCGCACGGGCGGGCGGGGATCCTACGCGATGGCCCCCAGCAGGCGGTCCAGGGAGCGCATCGCGCCGCGGAACGAGCGGCCAAGACCCGGCCGGGCCGCCTTGAGCAGCAGCAGGGTGGGGCGGCTGCCGTCGACCGCGACGATCCAGCTCACCCGGGTGCCGGTGCCGGCCGGCGTCAGCCGCCAGTCCTCCAACAGGGCCCGCACACCGGGGGCGTTGGTCACGTCGACTCGGTAGGCGTAGCGCTCCGGGGACTCGGACGTCAGCACCGTCTCCCGGAAGCGGGCGCCGCCCCGGAGCCGGACCTCACGGCCCGCGCCGCCGCCGGTCGGCCGGGCGAGGGTCAGCGGCCCGAACCAGCGGGGCCAGTCCGTCACCTCCTCGGCCAGAGCCCGGTGAATGGCCGCCGGGGCGGCCGACAGCCGGGTGGTGAAGACGAGGCGCAGCGGCGCGACGTCGGCGAACGCGAGGTCTACGTGACGGAGTCGGCGCGCCATGGGACCTGTACCTCCTCGGTGGTGGCCGGTTGACCGGGAGCCGACACCCTGACCGGCGCGGGGCCTTACGGGGAGGGCAGGCCCGTTCCGGCCGCTGCCATCCCCTGACAGCCGCTTCGGGCCGCTCCTGGGCGCCCTCAGCCGCCCTCAGCCGCCTCCGCCTCGCCCGCGACGACCAGCTCCGGCAGCTGCTCGGCGATCTCCTCTCGCGCGGACCGGGGCAGTCCCGGGTCCGTCACCAGCGCGTCCACCTGGTCGAGCGAGGCGAAGGAACTCAGGCCGACCGTCCCCCATTTGGTGTGGTCCGCGACCACCACGACCCGCCGTGCGGAGCGCACGAAATGCCGGTTGGTCTCCGCCTCGGCGAGATTCGGCGTCGACAGCCCGGCCTCCACCGATATGCCGTGCACGCCCAGGAACAGCACGTCGAAGTGGAGCGAGCGGATGGCCTGGTCGGCCACCGGTCCCACCAGCGAGTCCGAAGGGGTCCGCACCCCGCCGGTCAGCACCACCGTGGCCGGCCCGGGACGCGGGCCGCCGCTCCGCAGTTGCGACCCGGCGGGACCGGCCGCCGCCCGCTGGGCGGTGTGGAAGACATCGGCGACCCGCACGGAATTCGTCACGACCGTCAGGTCGGGGATGTCGAGCAGCTGGTGGGCCAGGGCGAAGGTCGTCGTACCACCGGAGAGGGCGACCGCGCTGCCGGGCGCCACCATGGCCGCCGCGGCCCGGGCGATGTCCTCCTTCGCCGTGGGCTCCAGGGTGGACTTCGCCTCGAAGCCCGGCTCGTGCGTGCTGGCCTCGGTGACCGGCACGGCGCCGCCGTGCACCTTCTCGACCATGCCCTGCCGCGCGAGCGCGTCCAGATCGCGACGGACCGTCATGTCCGAGACGTTGAGCCGCCGGGTGAGCTCGTTGACCCGGACGCCGCCGCGCCGCCTGACCTCGTCGAGGATCAGCGAACGCCGCTGCTCCGCGAGCAGATTCTGGTTGTCGCTCACCCTGTCCCGTCCCTTCACCGCGTGTACGGCCGCCCGTTTCCGTCATCTTCCCACGGGCGTCCGACAGCCTCCGGACCGAGCGCCCCGGCTGTGCCGCTGACGTGCACATCCGGTCACGATCCGGCGTCGCCTCCGGCGGGTTGGCTGCGCGGATCCGAGTCCGGGCGGGATCCTTGACCGGAAAACGGACCGAATCGGGGGAGACGATGACGGCGGTCACACGAACGGGCAAGGCCGGACCGGCGGGCACCGCGGGGCCCGCACCGGGGGCGGAGGGGGAGTACGGCGCCGGACCGGCGCTCGAACTGCTGGTGCACGGCGTCGGCGGCACCACGCCCGAGGAGATGCTGGACGACCCGCGCACCGTGCGCGTCACGGGCGACGACACCGCGGGCATCCACCGGCGCACCGACGACGTCGACGCCGAGCAGCGGCCGGAGGAGTACCGCGACCGGCCGGTCCCCGAGGCGTACTGCTGGTCCGGTCTGACCTCGGGCAACGGCGCCCGCGCCCTCTGGCTGCTACTGCTGCCCTTCATGGTCGTCAACCTCGCCCACTGGATGCGCCCCACGGCCGCCGGCAGCTCCGCCGTCGTACGGCTGTACGGCCTGCTGGTCCGGCTGGTCGCCCTCAGCCTGACCGTGCTGCTGGTCGCCGCCGCCTGCGAGGTCGCGCTCGACCTGGCGGCCTGGCAGTGCGCCGGCTCGGCGGCCTGCGCGGACAGCCGGACCTGGCTCGGCTTCCTCTCCCCGGAGAACGGCGGCTGGTGGAGCCTGCCCGGCCGGCGGCTGGCGTTCGCCGCGTGCGTCCCGGCAGCGCTCACCGGCCTGCTCTGGTGGCTCTCGCACCGGACCTGGAGCGCCTACGAGTCCGCCCCGCCGCCGGCCCACGAGCAGGTCCGCGAGGACGAC
>DOWQ01000789.1 GCA_003519485.1 Streptomyces sp.
AGGAAGGTAGGACATACCGTGACCCGTCCCGTCCTCGTCGTCACACTCGGTGACCCCGTCGGCATCGGCCCGGAGATCACCGCACGCACGCTCGCCGAGGTCGCCGGCCGGAGCGACCACCACGGCGTCGCCGTGGGCGACGCCGAAGCCCTGCGCCGCGGTGCCGCGGCAGCGGGCCTCGACGTCGAGGTGCGGGAAGTGAGCGGCTTCGACGCCGAACCCGCGGGCCCCGGCGTCATCGATATCCTGGACACCGGCGTGCTCGGCGGTGACGTACCCGACTGGGGCACGGTCGACGCCCGCGCAGGGCGGGCCGCCGTCACAGCGATCGAGGTGGCGACGAAGGCCGCGCTGGACGGCTCCGTGGCCGGTGTCGTGACCGGGCCGATCAACAAGGAAGCGATCTGGCAGGCCGGTTCGAAGCACCTCGGCCACACCGAGATGCTCGGCGAGCTGACCGGCGTGACCCGCCAGGACACGATGTTCGTCGTGCGCAACACCGCCGTCGAGGGGCATCACCTCCGGATTTTCTTCACCACCCGGCATGTGGCGCTGCGCAAGGCGCTGGACCAGCTCACCAAGGACCGGATCGGGCATTCGATCCGGGAGGCGGTCACGGCGCTGCGCGTCTTCGGTACGGAGCAGCCCCGGCTCGCCGTCGCCGCGGTCAATCCGCACGGCGGGGAGAACGGCGCCTTCGGCGACGAGGAGATCGTCCACATCGCGCCGGCCTGCGAGGAGGCCCGGGCCGCGGGCCTGGACGTGACCGGCCCGGTGCCGGCCGACTCGGTCTTCCACCAGGGCCTGACCGGGCGGTTCGACGGCGTGCTGTCCCACTTCCACGACCAGGGCCACATCCCCGCGAAGACCTACGACTTCGACGGCACCATCTCGGTCACCGTCGGCCTGCCGATCCTGCGCACCTCGGTCGACCACGGCACCGCGTTCGACATCGCAGGGACGGGGCGCGCCCACCACGGCACGATGCTCTCGGCCTATCTCGCGGCGGTCGACTACAGCCCCTTCGCACCGCTCATCCGCAAGACGTACGGCTGACGGGTCCGTGGTGGAAGAGACGGAGACAGGGACAGGGCAGCGCGGGGTCCGGCGCAACACGCGGCAGCGGCACGAGCAGTTGCTCCGGTTGCTGCGTGAGGGCACGACCCAGGTCGAGCGGCTGGCCGCCGCGCTGTCGGTGTCGCCCTCCACGGTCCGGCGCGATCTGGGGCGGCTCACCCGGGACCGGAAAGTGGCGAGGACGTACGGTGGCGCGGTCGTTCCCGAGGCGTTCCACGAGCGGCCGGTCGGGGAGAGCGCGCTGGTGCGCCGCCGGGCGAAGGCCTCGATCGCCGCTGCCGCGCTGGACCTGGTGCCGGACGCGGGCGCGATATTCGTGGACGCCGGGACGACGTGCGCGGCTCTCGCCCGGCGGCTGGCCGAGGGCGAGGGGGCCGGTGAGCGCAGTCTCGTCGTGACCCGCGGCCTGGAGACCGCGGCGGTGCTCGCCGAGTCGCCGCGGATCGACGTGGTGATGCTGGGCGGCCGGGTCCGGCCGCTCAGCCACGGACTGGTCGGTCCGCTCACGGATCTGGCTCTCGACCGGCTTTCGTTCGCGGTGGCGTTCCTCGGCGCGGATGCTGTGGACCCGCACCGGGGGATCGGTGAACCGACGCTCGAGGAGACGGTGGTGAAGGAGCGGGTGGCCGCGCGCGCCCAGCGCGTGGTCGTCCTGGCGGACTCGACCAAGCTCGAGGTGGACGACGCGCCCGCCTGGGCCGGGCTGCCGGCGGGATGGACCCTGGTGACGGACGGCGACGCGCCGGACAGCCTGGCGGAGAAGTGCGCGACGGCGGGCGTCACGCTGCTCCGGGCGGCCGACGAAACGGAACCGGAACCGGCCTGACGGCCACCCGCACTCCCGGGAGGGGGCGTTGCCGCCCGCAGCGCCGCCGAGAGGAGAAGCCGACGGGGCAGTCGCACGGTGCTCGTGCGACTGCCCGCGGCGATTTCGGGGGACGTGCGCCCGTGACGGGCCGACCGATACCGACCACTCGTGCGCGCTGCTTTGAAGTGCAGCGGCTCGGGAAGGGCAGCCACCGTGCTGTGGGACTGCACCAGCCTTCTCGGCCCTTGCCCTCGGACTCATTTCTCCTCCCATGATGCGGCAACCGAAGCCCGGTGCGGCGAGGCCGATTCGGCCGCCCCCACCGGGCACGGCCGCGCGTGATCCGGTGCCGGCATGGCCCGGCCCGGCTTCCCCGCCTGTGCCCGGCTTCCCCGCGCCCGGCTCCGCCGTACGACGACGACCGCCGCCAGCCCCACGAGCAGCCCGACCGCCGTCCGGGGGCCGAACGGCTCGCCGAACATCAGGGCACCCCAGACGGCAGTGACCGGCGCCATCAGAAACATCAGCGTATTGACCTCGGTCACGCCGGAGCGGCGCAACACCAGCCAGTACAGGCCGTAGCCACCGAGGGTCGACAGCACCACGAGCCAGCCGACCGCCACCCAGAAGGAGAACTCGGCAGGCGGTGCGGCGGACCCGGCCGCCAGGGCGAGGACGGAGAAGACGACCGCGCTGGTGGCGCAGTGGACGGTCAGAGACACCATGGGTGCGACCCGGCGGCGGGAACGGCTCTCCAGAAAGGTGGCCGCGACCAGGGAGAGCATCCCGAGGAACGGCACCACGTAGGCCCACCAGACCACGCCGGAGACGGCCGAGGCGTCGGCCGTGACGACGATGACGACCCCGGCCAGCCCCAGGCACAGACCGAGCCACTGCCTGCCCGATACGTACTGCCGCAGCAGCGGGCCGGCCAGCGCGCCCGCGACCAGCGGCTGAGTGCCGTCGATCAGCGCGGTCGTGCCGCTGGAGACGCCGAGCTGGATGGCGTAGTACACCGTGAGCAGATAGCCGCTCTGTGACAACGCGCCGATCACGGCCTGCCGGGCGGCGTCCCGGGCGGTGAGCCCTCGCCACGACGCCCGGTCGAGGGCGACAGCGACGACCACGAGGACGGCGGCGAGCGGCAGGAACCGCCACATCAGTACGGTGACCGCGCCCGCGCTCCCGGCGCCCAGCTTGGCGCCGATGAAGCCGGAGCTCCAGCAGAGGACGAACGCGCCCGAGAGCAGGAGATTCACGCCGCACCTCATGCCGCACCTCCGACTAAACAGATCGGTATACCCATGGCTTCACTATACAGACCGGTATACTTGGTTGCATGGCTGAGACAGTGAAACCCCGGCGGATCGCCATGACGCCCGGCGCGCGCCGCGCTCTGGCAGCGGCGGAGCGGCTCTTCTACGAGCGCGGCATCCATGCCGTCGGTGTGGACCTGATCGCCGCAGAGGCGGGCGTGACCAAGAAGACCCTCTACGACCGCTTCGGCTCCAAGGAGCAGATCGTCGTGGAGTACCTCGCGGCCCGCGACGAGCGCTGGCGGGCCCGCCTGGCCGACCGCCTCGACGCCGACCGCGCCCCGGCGGACCGCATCCTCACCGTCTTCGACGCCTCGAAGTCGTGGATGACGGAGCATGCCTCCAAGGGCTGCAGCATGGTCAACGCCCACGCCGAGATCAGCGACCCGGCGCATCCGGCGTACGCGGTCATCACCGGCCAGAAGCAGTGGATGCTCATCCTCTTCACGGACCTGGCCCGGGAGTCGGGGGCCGCCGACCCGGACCGCCTGGGCCGGGCCCTGATGCTCCTCCACGAGGGAGCACTCGTCGCGGACGGCCTGAACATCTTCCCGGACCCGATCACCGGGGCCCGCGAGGAGGCGCGAGAACTGCTGCGCGGCGCGCACGGCTGATCCGGTCCCTGCAGCCGCCGAAAGTCCCCGATACCGGGGAGGAAACTATGGGGTCAGCGCCTACAGCGACGACCTGACCGAGACATGGAACATGGGCGAGCCGGTCGGCCAGGCGCGGACGGGAACAAGACCGGTTCGGCAAGAAGAACGTCACCCGGGAGGACATCGACCGGGGCTCCCACACCGCGTTCCCGATCCTCACGGGGTACCCCCGTCCGGCGGCGTCCCTTCCTCCGGCCGGGCGGAGCCCGTGGACATCCGCTGATCGGTGTCCGGAGGCCGGAGGAGGACGCGGCTCAGGCGCTCAGGGCCATCAGGGGGCGAGCCGTGCGGGACTCGTCGTAGCGGGCCAGCAGCAGCCGGGCCAGTTCGGGAGCCGGGCCGAGGACGCCGGCCAGGATGTCCGCCCCCGCCTCGCGGGCGCCCGCCGCGATCCGGTCCGGCAGCCGGCCCGGGGCGATGACGTACGGGGCCACCGCCACCCGGCGGACACCGTCCGCGCGCAGTGCGCGAACGGCGTCCGCCGTGCGGGGAAAGGATGCGGAGGCGAACGCAGGCCGCACGGCGCACCAACCGGTGTGCCGCCACTCCCGCGCGATTGCTGCGATCACTGCGATCGCCTCCGGGTCGGAGGAGCCCGCCGAGGCCAGCACGACCCCGGTCGAGGCACGGTCGCCGGGGCGTATCCCGGCCTCGTACAGCCGCTGTTCGAGGGCTGTGGTCAGAAGGGGGGACGGGCCGAGCACGTCCGCCTGTTCGATCCTGAGCTGCGGCAGCCGGCTGCGGGCCTCGCGCAGCACCCCCGGGATGTCCGACTTGGCGTGAAAGGCGCGCGTCAGCAGCAGGGGGAGCGCGATGACTTCGCGTACGCCCTCCGCGGCCAGCCGGTCCAGCAGCCTCGGCACGCTCGGCGCGCAGAAGTCGAGGAAGCCGGTCTCGACGCGCAGCCCCGGCCGCAGCGACCGTACGCGCTCGGCGAGCGCCGTGACGGTCGCCGCGTGCCGCGGGTCGCGGCTGCCGTGGGCGACGACGAGTAGCACGGGGGACGCGGTCATACCGGCCCCGCCAGCAGTCCGCGGCTGCGCAGCACCCGCCGTTCGGCCGGCGCGAAGACGGCCGTCTCCACGAGGACGCCGATGGCGAGAATGAGGACCACGGCGGCGAGTACGAGGCTCATGTCACCCTGCTCCTTGCCCTCGTTGAGGATCCGGCCGACCCCCGGCAGCGGGGTCGCCGTGATCAGCTCGGCCGTCATCAGGGCCCTCCAGCCGAAGGTCCAGCCCTGTCGCAGGGCGATGACGAAGCCGGGCATGGCGGCCGGGATCAGGACGTGCACGGCCCCGCGCCAGCCGGTGGCGCCCAGCGTCCGCCCGGCCCGCATCAGCAGCGGCGAAACCTGGTCGGTCGCGCTGATCAGGCCCATGGCGACCGAGGGCACGGCACCGAGCAGCACCACCGTGTAGACGGCGCCCTCGGAGTCGCCGAGCGCGATGACGGCGACCGGCACCAGCGCGGCGGCGGGCAGCGATTGCACCGCGCTGAGGATCGGTGCGAGGACGGACCGGACCGGACGGTACCGGGCGACGAACAGCCCCAGCGGCGCGCCGATCGCGACCGCGAGGACGAAGCCCAGCAGGCAGCGCTGGAAGCTGTGCAGCAGGCTCGGCTGGAGCACCCCGGCCTGCCAGGCGGACACCAGGTCCCGGCCGACGTCAGCCGGTGCGGGCAGCGTCTGCGAGGCACCGGTGGCGTACCCGAGCTGCCACAGCCCGAGCACGACGAGGACGGCCAGCAGCGGGCCGGCGGCCTTGCCCAGCAGGCGGTGCGGCACGGAGCGCGGCGGCGGCGACTCCAGGGCGTCGAGCCCGGAGGCGAAGTCGTCGGAGTTCTCGGCGCCGTTGCCGGCGCCGTTGCCGTTGCCG
>DOWQ01000523.1 GCA_003519485.1 Streptomyces sp.
CTCCGGCCGCGGACCGGCGGCGAGGGCTGCCGCGGACCGGCCGGGCTGCCAGCGCTCGCCGCGCTTGCCGGCGTCCATGGCCTCGTTGGCGAGCCGGTCGGCGTGCTTGTTCTTCTCCCGCGGGATCCAGGTGTACGTCACCTGGCCGACCGGGAAGACGGTCNNGCCAGCTCGCGCATGTCGGGGTGCTTGATCTTCCACCGGCCCGACATCTGCTCGACGACGAGCTTGGAGTCCATCCGGACCCGGACCTCGGCGCCGGGGTCCAGCGCGTGCGCGGCGCGCAGTCCGGCGATCAGCCCCCGGTACTCGGCGACGTTGTTCGTCGCCGTCCCGATGTACTCGGCGGCCTCCGCGAGCGCCTCGCCCGTCACCGGGTCCAGCACCACCGCGCCGTATCCGGCGGGCCCGGGGTTGCCCCGGGAGCCGCCGTCGGCCTCCACGATGAAGAGTCGGCTCATCGGGCTTACAGGCCCGAGTCGGGCGTACGGATCAGGATGCGGCGGCAGTTCTCGCACCGCAGCACCTCGTCGGCCGGCGCCGCGCGCACCTCGTTGACCTCGGTGATGTTGAGCTCCAGCCGGCAACCCTCACAGCGCCGCTGATAGAGCGCGGCCGCGCCGACGCCGCCCTGCTGGACGCGCAGCTTCTCGTAGAGCTTGAGCAGATCGGCCGGTACGGCGGCGGCGACGACCTCGCGCTCCTTGGTCGCGGCTGTGACCTCGGCGTCGAGCCCGGAGACGGCGGCATCGTGCCGGGTGACGGCGTCGGCGAGCTTGGCCTGCACGGATTCGACCCGGCCGGTCAGCTCCCGGGCCCGCTCCTGCGCGGACTCGCGGCGCTCCATGACCTCCAGGACGACGTCTTCCAGGGCGCCCTGCCGCTTGGCGAGGGAGACGATCTCGCGCTGGAGGTTCTCCAGGTCCTTCGGCGAGGTGACGGCTCCGGAGTCGAGCCGCTGCTGGTCCCGTGCGGCGCGCTGGCGCACCTGGTCGACATCCTGCTCCGCCTTGGTCTGCTCGCGGGCGGTGTCGCTCTCCTCGGTCCGGGAGGCGACCAGCAGGTCGCGCAGCTGCGCGAGGTCGGCCTCCAGGGTCTGGATCTCGGCGTGCTCGGGCAGGCTCTGGCGCTTGTGCGCGAGCTGCGCGAGCCGGGCGTCGAGTCCCTGGACGTCGAGAAGGCGGATCTGGTCGGCGGGATCGGCGTTCAGTTCGGGGCTCCCGGGATATCGGTGTGAGGGTCGGCGGACGCCGTGTGGGCGGTCCAGGGGTCGGTCACGGCACGGGAGATGTGGGTGCGCAGATTCCACCCGTGCCGGTCGGAGATCTCGTCGAGCTGGGCGGCTGCCTGTTCGGTCCACGGCCATTCAGTGGCCCAGTGTGCCGCGTCCACCAGGGCGGGCCCGCCCGGTGCCGACGGCGCCGCGGACGCCCGGACCGGCGCGGACACGGCCTGCTCGCGGGCCTCGGAGGCCGGGTGGTGGCGCAGGTCGGCGGTGACATAGGCGTCGACGCCCGCCCGGCGTACGTCGTCGAACAGGCTGTCGCCGGAGCCGCCGCAGACCGCGACGGTACGGACCATGCGCGCCGGGTCCCCGGCGATCCGGATGCCCTGCGCGGTGGACGGCAGCCAGGCGGCCGCGCGCCCGGCGAGGGCGTCCAGGGTCTCGGGCACGTCGAGCTCGCAGATCCGGCCGAGGCCGCGCCGGCCGGCGGGGTCGGTGGTGTCCGGCACGAGCGGCCCGGTGACCCGCAGTCCGAGGGCGCCGGCGAGGGCGTCGGAGACGCCGGGGTCAGCGCGGTCGGCGTTGGTGTGCGCGACGTGCAGCGCGATGTCGTTCTTGATGAGGGTGTGGACGGCGCGGCCCTTGAAGGTGGACGCCGCGACCGTCGTCGTACCGCGCAGATAGAGCGGGTGGTGGGTGACGAGCAGGTCGGCGCCGAGCTCCACGGCCTCGTCCACGACCTGCCGCACGGGATCGACGGCGAACAGCACGCGCTGGACCCGGGCGTCCGGGTCGCCGCAGACGGTGCCGACGGCGTCCCACTGCTCGGCCCGCTCGGGGGGCCAGAGGGCGTCGAGCGCAGCGATGACTTCAGACAGTGCGGGCACGGGCAAAGGCTACCCCGCACGCCGCCCGGCGGCCCCGCCCCGCCCCCGCGTACCGGCGCCACCGCCCGGACCGGACGCCGCCCCCGGCGGGTGATCCACGGACGGTGCGCGGGTGATCCACGAGTGCCCCGGCGGGCTCGTCCGTATCGGTGGAGCACATTCCGTCCCGGCACCACCGGCGAATCGGGCAAGTTACACCCTTATGCGTGAAGCACTTCAACTGGCATTGATCGGCCGGAAGTACGAAAACTAGCTTCGCTGTCGGAGGTGACCGAAACATGACGGCTTGTGTCCTGGAGACGGCCGTGGACGATGACACGGCACCAGTACCGCCCACCGCACTCGTGATCGCGGCGGACGGCTCGTACGCGGCCCGGCTGCTGCCGGACCCCGGCAGCGGGTGCCTGCTCACGGAGCGCTGGACGCTGGGCGGCCCCGAACCGTACGCGGTGCGGCTGCCGGGCACCCGGCCCGAGGAGCCGGACAGCTCGGTGCTGCCGCTCGCGGACGGGCGGGTGCTGATCCGCCGCTTCGGCGACGGCCGGCACATCTTCTCGCTGCTCTACCCGACCGGCCCCGGCACGGGCGAGCTGCCCGTCGGCGGCGTCGCCTGCGAGTGGCTGACCCTGCTGCCACCCGCCCCCGACGGCGCCGGCGCCTACGCCCTCGCGCCCGGCGAGCACTCCACGGCACTGTGGCTGGTGCACGGCGGCTCCTTCGGTCCGGAGCTTCTCACCGACATCCCGGGGCACTGTTCGGGCGGCGCCTGGCTGGACCGGACGGGCCGGATGCTGGCCCTGGACCGGACGCTGGACGGCCGCACCAAGGCGATCGCCCTCGACCTGGAGCGCGGCGGCGAGATCAGCCCACTGCTCCAGATCACCGAGGACAGCGACGACCGGCTGGTGCTCGCCGAGCCGGACAGCGGGCTGCTCCTGCTGCGGTCCGACGCGCCGGGCGAGGACCGGCTCGGCTGGGGCGTGCTGGGCAGCGCCCGGCCGGTGCGGTTCCCCGACTCGCTCCGGGACGGTGGTGCGGCGGCGCGGGCATGGACCGGCGCGGGTGCCGGTGCGGCTGCGGGGTCAGGTTCGGGTGAC
>DOWQ01000432.1 GCA_003519485.1 Streptomyces sp.
TCCGAAGAACGCGAGGCCCCTCATCGACGCCCTTGCGGTGATGCGGTGACCGATGCCCCGCTTGGACAACCATCGCCTGTCAGGCCCCCCCCTTTCAGACCCGTATGTTCACCGAATCGACCGCGCATCGAACCGGTCCAACTCGCTACGGAAGCCGAGCTCGTCGAGGACCAGGCGGCGCGCAGCACCGGGGGTGCTCAACGGAGGCGTGCGAACGGTGCGGGTCCCACCGACACTGAGGTCCGGAGCCGCGCGGGCACGAAGGGGTGCGGCCTCCAGGCTTTGTCCAGCGAAGAGAAGAAGATTAAGGATTACGGACGAAGTTCTTCCTTGCGGCGCGAAAAGTGGCTACCTTCTCCTGAAACCTCCGGCATGAAGGGGCGGGGACGTCGATGACTGCACTACTGGAGACCACGCACCGGGCACTTCCTGTGCGGTTGCCGCGTGAGGAAGGGCCGCGACCGCGGGCCGGGTGGGGCGGCCCCGTCCCACCCCGGACCGACTCGGCGACCGGCCGCGACGTGTTCACGGCGACCGTGGCCGGAATACCCGGTGCCGCAACTCGCCGGGGACGGCGAGCGCGATGACTGGCCCAGCAGTTGGGCAGCACAGGAAGGTTGGCCTTGTGTCGACTTCGACGCTCCTCCGCGTGCGCGGCCTCGTAGCGGGCCTCACGGCCTGCACACTCTTCGTCGGCCAGCTGGTGCTCTCCCAGGCCTCCGCCGGCGCGGTCTCCGACGAGCCACCCGCCGGTGACAAGTTCGAGCAGATCACGCTGGCTTTCGGGCCGGACCAGGTCGGTGAGGCGCTCGCGCTGGCGGTCCTGCCCGATGGCCGCGTCCTGCACACGTCCCGCGACGGGCGGGTCTTCCTCAGCGAAGAGGGCGTCGGCACGACGGTCGCTGCACGGATTCCGGTCTACCGGCACGACGAGGAGGGACTGCAGGGGATCGCGGTGCCGCCCGACTTCGCGCAGTCGCGGTGGGTTTACGTCATGTACGCACCCCGGCTGGACACCCCGGAGGACGACCCCACGACACCCGGAGTGAACGAAGGTGACGCCCCCTCGGAGGGCAGCGCGGAGGACTTCGAGCCGTACAAGAGCGAAACGTACGTGTCGCGCTTCCGGCTCGAGGGAGACGTCATGGACCGAGCGAGCGAGCAAACGGTCCTGAAGATCCCCGCCGACCGGGGTCTGTGCTGCCACGTCGGTGGCGACCTGAACTTCGACGGCGCGGGGAACCTGCTGATTTCCACCGGCGACGACACCAACCCCTTCTCTTCCGACGGCTACACGCCGATCGACGAGCGGCCGAACCGCAACCCCGCGTACGACGCGCAGCGCACGTCGGCGAACACCAACGACCTGCGGGGCAAGATTCTGCGGATCCGCCCGACAGCGGACGGCGGTTACACGATCCCCGAAGGCAACTTGTTCGGGTCGAACGGGAAGTACCCCGACGTCGACGCCGCGAAGGTACGGCCGGAGATCTACGCCATGGGCTTCCGCAACCCGTTCCGCTTCAGCGTCGACCCCAAGACCGGCTGGCTCCATGTCGGCGAGTACGGTCCCGACGCCGCCACCGAGTCGGACACCCGCGGACCGAGCGGTCTGGTCGAGGTCAACCAGATCCGGGAGGCCGGCAACTACGGCTGGCCGTACTGCTCCGGTCCCAACCTGAACTTCGACGACTACGACTTCGCCACCGGGCAGTCGGGGCCCGAGTTCAACTGCGACGCACCGGTGAACGAGTCACCGAACAACACCGGTCTGCGCGAGCTGCCGCCCGCGGAGCACCCCTGGATCTGGTACGACGGCGACACCGTGCACTACGACGGGAAGTCCACCGACGAGTTCGGCAGCGGCGGCGAGGCGCCGATGGGCGGACCCGTCTACCGCTTCGACCCGGAGCTGGCGTCGGACACCAAGTTCCCCGCCTACTTCGACGGCCACTTCTTCATGGGCGACTGGAGCCGCGGATGGATGAAGGAGATCGAAATCGGGGCCGAGGGCCAGCCGGCCCGGATCAACCCGTTCTTCGACTCCGGAACGATGGCGGCCCCGATGGACTTCGAGTTCGGCCCCGACGGGTCGCTGTACGTCGTGGACTACGGCAGCGCCAGTTACGGCGGCATGTACGCCGGCGGCAGCCCGGACGCAGCCGTCTACAAGATCAACCACGTGGACGGTTCACGGGCGCCGACCGCTCGCGTGTCGGCCGACCGCACCAGCGGCACGGCACCCCTCACAGTCGCCTTCTCGAGCGCCGGCAGCCGGGACCCCGAGGGCGATCCGCTGACCTACTCCTGGGACTTCGACGGCGACGGGAGCACCGACGCGACCGACGCCGACCCCACGCACACATACGGCGGCAACGGCACCTTCACCTCCCGGCTGACCGTCACCGACGGCGCGGGAAGGACCGGGACCGCGACGGAGAGGATCGTCGTGGGCAACGACCGGCCCACCGTGACCATCAAGCGGCCGGCGAACGGCGGCGTGTACGACTACGGCGACCGGCTCTCCTTCGAGGTCGAGGTCACGGACCCGCAGGACGGGGCGGTCGACTGCGGGAGGGTCCGCGTCGAGACCGCGCTCGGCCACAACGAGCACGCGCACGGGGACCAGAGCTTCACGGGCTGCACGGGCACCGTGACGGTCCCCGCGGCGTGGGAGCCGGACACCCAGTCCAGCTTCTACGTGATCTCGGCCAGTTACACCGATGACGGCGGCGCCGAGGGGACCCCCGCGCTGACCGGCAGCGACGCGGCCGTGCTGCAGCCGCGGACCAAGCAGGCCGAGCACTTCTCCCGCCAGAGCGGCGTGAAGGTGCTGGAGGCCTCCGATCCGCAGGGAGGTGGCGGCCGGGCCGTCGGCGAGCTGGAGGACGGCGACCACGTGTCGTACGAGCCGGTCGACCTGACCGGCATCGACCGCCTTGACCTGCGGGTCGCCGCCGGCTCACTCGGCGGCGAGATCGAGGTCCGTGCCGACGCACCGGACGGTCCGCTGCTGGGATCGGCCGAGGTGCCGGGCAACCTCGGTGCGCGGAGCTGGACCACGGTTCAGGCCCCGGTGCGTGATCCCGGCGGCTCGCACGAGCTCTTCCTGGTGTTCCGCAACCCGCTGGTGCCGCCGACGCCCGTCGCCGCCGACAGCATGATGGTGGTGAACTCCATCGAGTTCGCGGGCACGGGCCTGAACTCGCCGCCGACGGCACAGGCTTCCGCCACCCCGACCAGCGGTGCGGCACCGCTCACGGTCGAGTTCACCGGCCGCGGCAGCGACCCCGAAGGCGACGCCCTGTCGTACCACTGGGACTTCGGGGTGCCGGAAGAGGGCGCCGACACCGCGACGGCGCGGTACACCTACACCCGGCCGGGAAGCCACACGGCGGTCCTGACCGTCACCGACGCTCAGGGGAACGCCGAGCGCGACACGGTGGAGATCTCCGTGGCCGAAGGACGGACACGATCCCGCCGGTGATCAGCGAGGTAGCACCGGCCGATGGATCCGAGACGTCGGACAGGCGACCGGCGATCGGCGATCGGCGATCGGAGCGACGGTGGAGGACGACCGCTCCGACCTCACCGCCGCGCACCTGACGATGTACCTGGACGGGTGGGCGGTGGAGTTCACCTATGACACGCACACCGAATCGCCCACGTGCCCGCCCAGAAGCCGGCCAAAGGCTTCCACCGGGTGCGCGTGATCGCCGAAGACCCGTCGTCCGGAAACACCTCCAGCCGGACGTGGAGCTTCACCGTGGTCCATTGAGCACAGGAGCGTCCGGCGGAACACGCGGAGTGTTCCGCCGGACGCGGGTACCGGAACGACGAGCCCATGCGTATGCCGAAACCCCGGCACGAACCCGAGCGAGGAAACCATGTGCACCCACTACGGTGACGGAAGGCCCGCGAACCTGCGGGAACTGGTCAGCCGCCGCGGATTTCTGAAGGCCGGCGCCGCCGCGGCGGTGCTGGGCACCGCCGGCACAGTCGGCGCTCCGACCGCTATCGCGGCCCCGAGCTCCGCGCCGCGGGAACAGCGGTCTCAGCGGTCTCAGCGGAACCAGCATCGCGTCCCACGGGACGCCGTCAGCATCCAGCTGTACACCATGCGCGACCTCATGGACGCCGACCTCGACGCGACGTTCGCCGGCCTGGCGGCCATCGGCTACCGCAAGGTCGAACAAGCAGGCTTCCACGGCCGCACGGCGAGGGAGTTCAAGGCAGCCCTGGACGCCCACCGACTGCACGCCACCTCCGGCCACCACTCGACGTACCCCTACGAGGAGTCGCGCTGGCGGAAGATGATCGAGGACGCCTACCTTCTCGGACAGCGGTACATGGTGGAACCCCTTCCCGCGTTCATCGCGACGGGGCTGGCCAGCCCGCTCGTCCCGCCGTCGCTCGCCTGGGGCCGGTACGCCGAGGACCTGAACAAAGCGGCCGAACAGGCCAGGATCTTCGGCATCGAGGTGGGCTACCACAACCACAACCCGGAGTTCCTGCCGCTGCCCGATGACCCGAGCCGCACCGGCTACGACATCCTGCTCGCCGAGACGGACCCCGACCTGGTGCACTTCGAGTTGGACATCCACTGGGCGTGGCGGGCCGGTCAGGACCCCGTCGAGCTGCTGCAGGCCCACCCCACGCGGTTCCGCCAGTTCCACGTCAAGGACATGGACGAGAACGGCGACATCACCGCCCCCGGCACCGGCGTGATCGACTTCGCCCGCGTCTTCCAGGCCGCGACGGACCTCGGCATCGCCGAGTACACCATCGAACAGGACAACGCCGGGCAGAACGCGATGGAAACTGCACGACTCGGCTTCGACCTCCTGTCCACCATCCGTTGGTGACCGTCCGGCGGGAGCGGCGACGACCGCCGGCCGCCGATCACCGTCCACAGGCTGACGGATGACTTCGTCTCAGCGGACCGCTCCAGCGCCATCCGTCGCAGCGGCGCCCGCCGCTATGGCCGATGCCCAGCACGTTCCTGTGTGCGGAACGACATACTGGTCGCTCTGATCTTCTCCGACGCCAGCAGTCCACCGATTGCGGTGGCTCTGCAGCAACAGGTCCTCCAGTTCGCCAAGACAACCGAACAACGGACGACGCGGGGGCGGTCGTCGCGTCCGCCCCGTCACCGACCCCGAGCTCGCAGCGCCCGGGCAAGGTGCCGGGCGACGACGGGCGGCAGCACCTCGCGAGCGACCCGACGGGAGAGCGAAGAGCTCCGACGCCCGGACGCAGCACCCGCCCCCGCGCCGTCCTGCTTCCCGCCCCGGGCCCCGGCCCGGGACTTCTCATGCCGGGAGACCGGCAGTCGCGGCGCCGTGGCCTTGCGTCCTCCGATCAGCAGCAGCCGTTGGCCGGCCACTTCCTGCCACTGCAGCCAGCAGTCGCCGCGCTCGCTCAGCGCCTCGTGCAACTCGTCCTGTACGGCCGTGGGGTCGCCCCACGTGCCGTAGAACTTCTGGTTGCTGACGCATACGGGCCGCAGCCCGCCGTCCAGCACGGCCTGCCACGTGGCGCACGCGACGCCAGGGGTGTGCGACGAGCGGTAGTCGTCCAGGACGACGAGTCCGTCGCCCGTGAGCGCATCACGAGCAGCTGATATGTCGGGGCGCACGTGCTCGTACAGGTGCGAGGCGTCGACGTGCACGAAGCGGCAACTTCCCGCCGTGACTTCGTCCGGGACGACGGAGGTCGGTGCGTGGAGCACACGCGGCAACTCGTCGTGGAAGGAGAGAAAGTTGGCCTCGAAACTGCGGCGGGTCAGTGTCGAGTACGAACCTCGCATCTCCCGCTCGTTGTGCTCGGTGGGTGCCTCGGAGCCGAAGAGGTCGCAGACCGTGAATGTCTCTTCCGCCCGCAGGTACGCACGCATCATAATGGCGCTTTTGCCCAGATATGCCCCCATTTCCAGCAGATCACCACGCTGTTCGAACCGCCGCTGCCGCTGCAGGAACCAGTCGAAGAGGACGACGTCGGTGTTGTAGAACCAGCCCGGCACGTCGTAGAAGGACCGTGGCTGAGGCAATTCTTCGGCCCCGACAGGCGATGCGCGTTCAGTGGCGTCTGTGGTCACGGCTGGATTCATGTGCGCTTCTCCTCGGGACGGACGGAGACGAGAACGTCGGACGGCAGTGCACCTGGGACGCGAAACCCAAGTCCTGCAGCCCTGTATACGAGCCCCCGCCCCCCGTATGCACGCCCTCACACCCCCTCCGAACAGGGCTTCCGCTCACTGACGACCCCCGTCCACTGAGGGTTCAACTGGTGTTGGCCCACGGCGACTCCGCCGCAGCCACCCGCGAAGAACGACGACTATGCGCACCAATCGGAATAAAACATGAACTACGGACCAGTAGGATATTTTAGCACTAGACATATCAATATGGGACAATGTGCGTGCTATTTCGAGCAGCACCTGTGAGGACCGGCCCAGATGAAAGTCGCTTTTCTGCCAAGGGTGCTTGGTCTGGATTGGATCCTGGGCCCCCCACCGGTGAGCTACGCCGCCGGGGATGCGTCATTCTCTCGGGCTGTCCGGTTTGATCGCCTTATGGTCCAAGGTGTCCTTGGACCTGGCCGGGTTGCAGGCGTGCACGGCTCGGGCTGGATGCGGTTTCGGGCCTCACTCGGGAGGAGTCGTCTCCGTTGACGCGGCCCCCGGGTCGGCTACTGCCGTCGGAGAACCGGCGAGGGCCGTGGCCGCGGTCCGGAACAGCGAGCGAGCCCTTGGAGACGTCGATGTCGGTTCACCCCCTGCGACCGCAAGAGAATCCCCTTGTTATCGTGCGTCGATGCCTTCGATCAAGCAGTTCCAAGTCACCTTTGACTGCGCAGAACCTGAGCGCGTCGCTCGTTTCTGGTGCGAGGTGTTGGGGTACGTCGTATCGCCGGTGCCGAAGGGGTTTGACACGTGGGACGACTACCATCGCTCGATGCCGCCTGAGCACCAGGTGCAATGGTTCTCCTGCATTGATCCCTCAGGTGTGGGCCCGCGGCTGCTCTTCCAGCGCGTTGCGGAAGTCAAGGTCGTCAAGAATCGGGTGCATCTCTGCGTGCGAGCCGGCACCGGGCTCGTGGGTGAGGAGCGCCTCGCTACACTCCAGGCTGAGTGCGCACGACTGGTCACGCTCGGCGCGGTACACGTGCGAACGCTGCTTGCCGATGGCACCAACGAGTCGTGCATCGTGATGCAGGACATCGAGGGCAACGAGTTCTGTCTCGACTGAGCATCCTCCGAGCCGGCGAGGCGGGAGCCGTCTTCCTTGGGCCTCTCTTGAAGGTGGTCTCGTGGGGGGCGAGAGTCATCCCGTGAGGCGCTGCCAACC
>DOWQ01000311.1 GCA_003519485.1 Streptomyces sp.
TGGCCCCGGGGCCCCCGGGGCCACGGCTGCGGGCGGCCCTCCCGGGCCGCCGCCGCTGCGCCGCAGCCGCCGGGCCAAGGTGATCTCCGGTGTGTGCGGCGGACTCGGGCGCCGGTACGACATGGACCCGCTGATCTTCCGGGTCGTCCTCGCCGTGCTCGCTATCGCGGGCGGCGTCGGGCTCATCGCGTACGGCTTCGCCTGGCTGCTGCTCCCGCTCGACGGCGAGGACGAGAACGAGTTGCGGCGGCTGCTCTCCGGCCGTGTCGAGGGCCCCGCGCTGACCGCCGTGCTGTTCGCCCTGGTCGGCTGCGGGCTGCTGCTGTCGATGCTCAACAACGGCACGGTGCTGTTCTTCGCGGTGATGCTGTCGGCCTCGGTCGCCGGCGCCTGCCACTGGTCGTTGCACAAGCGGCGCGCGGAGCAGGAGGGCGCCGCGGTGGATGCGGGTACGGCGCAGACGGTCTCGGTCGCGCCCCCCGAGGCCACCGCACCGCCCGTCCCCGGCGGGCCCTCGTGGTGGCGTGATCCGATCGTCAAGGACGGCACCACCGGCCCCACCGGTACCGGCTACCTCTGGGGGCCGGACGACGGCCCGTACGACAAGCGGGAGGCCGCCGCGACCCGCGCGAGGCGGGCCCGGCCCCGCGTCTGGGTCGGCGGCTGGACCTTCCTGGCCGCGACGCTCGCCGGAGCGGCCGGCGTCCTCGCGTCCTGGGGCTCCCAGCCGCTCGGCACCAGCGTGCAGACCGGCCTCTCCTGCGCGCTGGCGGTGTTCGGGCTCGGCCTGGTGGTGGCGGCCTGGTTCGGGCGGGCCGGCGGCGGCACGGTCTTCGCGGCCGTCCTGACCTGCGCGCTGCTGGTGGGCGCGGGAGCGGTGCCGAGGAGTGTCAGCACGGATTGGGTGCACACCCAGTGGCGACCCGCCTCGGCCACCGCCGTACGCGACGGCTACCAGGTCGGCTCGGGCATCGGCGAGCTCGATCTGAGCCGGCTGGCGCTGAAGAAGGGCCGGACGGTCAGCACCCGGGCGAGCGTCGGCGCCGGCGAGCTGACGGTTCTCGTGCCGGAGGACGCCGCCCTGGAACTGACGATCGAGGTCGGGCTCGGCGACATCCGGCTGCCCGGGGAGCGGGAGGACGACATCGACGTCTCGCCCGGCGCCCGCCGCAGTGTGACCCTCGGACCGGCGGGCGGCGGGATGGCGGCGGGCACCCTAAGGCTCGAACTGGAGGCCGGACTCGGCCGGGTGGAGGTGCAGCGTGCGCACACAGAACCGTAGGGGCCATCAGTTCGAGCCGGCGAAACTGATCGCCGGGCTGGTCCTGCTCGCGGCGGGCGTCGTGTCGCTGCTGGACGCGGTGGGCGGCGCCCCCGGCGGGCCCGGCATCCCCGGCATTCTCCTGCTCCCCGCGGTCGTCCTCGGACTGTGCTGCGCGGGCCTCGTGGGGGCGCTCACGTACAGCGTGCGCCGACGCCGCGCGCGCCGTGCGGAGCGGGGGCTTCCGCGGGCGGGCGAGGACCGCGACCCGCTGCTCTGAGGCGCTGCGCGGGGGGCCGTTGCGGGGCGCGCTATCCGTACAGCTGCTTCCCGCGGCGGTTCCGGCGTGCCGTCAGCGCCGCGTCGAGGGACAGCAGCGACGCGCCCGCCAGGATCAGCGGCAGCCACGCGACCATGTAGATCAGGTCGTTGCCGTAGTAGTACGGCTCGACCTGCCAGCTGACCGTCAGCCACAGGCTCAACGAGATCAACGCGCCGCCGAACGCCGCCAGCCGGGCGAACAGCCCGACGAGCGTACCGATGCCCACCGCCAGTTCGCCGATCGCGATCGCGTAACCGAAGGTGGACGGGTCATTGAGCGCCAGGTCGACCAGCCCGGGGATCGCCGCGGTGTCCCGTACGGCGTCCATCATCTGGCCGACCGAGCCCGCCCCCGCATCGGCGAGGAAGGCCGGGTCCGTGAGCTTGTCGATGCCCGCGTAGACGAAGGTCGCGCCGAGGAAGAGGCGCAGCGGGAGGAGGGAGTAGCGCGAGAGGGAGGCCCGCCAGTCGCCCGGCGCGCCCAGACCGGCCGACCGCGCGGGACGTGCCGCGCGCGCCGTATGCGCCCCATGAGCCATGGTGTCCACCTCTCGTCCGCGACCGGACACGCTTCTCCCGAATACGAGCCCTCGGCGTCGTATACGGAAGAGATTCGGCGTGCGTTCAATCATCTTCGGACAGACGACGCCTTCACCGCCACCCCCCGGCCGTTCGGGGTGCCGCGCCCCGCGCCACCAGGCAGGACAACGGCGGAGGAAAGCCCCGCACAGGTTCGAACACCGGCCGGCCCGCCCACCGTACGGACCGCCCCCGGACACCGCGCGGAGGGATACGCCGCACCGCACAGGCTCTCCGCTGCTGTGCGCACCGCGGCATCGCTGGCAGCCCCGCAACGGTCCTTCCGGTGAACGAGAAGGGGATGCGGCCTAAGGGCGAGCGACCTTGGTCAGGTCGATGTCGATGGTGAACGGGACGGACAGCTTCAGCCGGTTGTGATGGATACCGGTGGGGACGTAAGCGCCCGTGGCCGGGTCGCGTTCGTAGACGTAGACGACGGGACGGCCGTTGTCGCTCTCCACCCGCCAGAAGTGCTGGATCCCGGCCTTGGCGTACTTGCCTGGCTTGGTCTCGCGGTCGCGCGCCTCGGAGTCCTCCGAGACGACCTCGACGGCGAGAATGACATCCTCGGGCCGGTAGAAGGTCTGCCCGAGGCCCGTGTCCGCGTCCACCCGGACGACCATCACGTCCGGCTCGGGCCGCTGGCGCTCCTCCAGGACGATCGTCATCTCCCGGACCACTTCCATGTCGGCCGTCGCCGTGCTCAGCAACGCGTTCTCCAACAGCCGCATCACGCGCATATGGAATTTGGTCGGCGGACTCATGAAGACGGGGCTCCCGTCGATCAGCTCCGTGTGCGGAGGCAGGTCGGGGAGTCGGTCGAGGTCGTCGGCGGTGTAACCGCCCGGCGGCGGCTGCGGCCAAGTGTGCTGGTGCTGTGGTTCGACACTCATCAGTGCTCCCATGGGACGCATCGTTGCCGACCAGGTCAGCGTACCCAGTACGAACGCCGACGCCGCCACTCAAACGTATGAGCGACGGCGTCGGCTTGACCGGTGGCAGCCCGGCGGGGCTACCGGGAGGTCACTCCCACTCGATGGTGCCCGGGGGCTTGCTCGTCACGTCGAGGACGACGCGGTTGACCTCGTCCACCTCGTTCGTGATCCGGGTCGAAATCTTCGCCAGCACGTCGTACGGCAGCCGGGACCAGTCCGCCGTCATCGCGTCCTCGGAGGAGACCGGGCGGAGCACGATCGGATGGCCGTACGTCCGGCCGTCGCCCTGGACGCCGACCGAGCGGACGTCGGCCAGCAGCACCACCGGGCACTGCCAGATGCCGCGGTCCAGGCCGGCGGCCGTCAGCTCCTGGCGGGCGATGGCGTCAGCCTCGCGCAGCAGGTCCAGCCGGGCCTTGGTGACGTCGCCGACGATGCGGATGCCGAGGCCGGGGCCGGGGAACGGCTGGCGCTGGACGATCTCCTCCGGGAGGCCCAGCTCCTGCCCGACCATCCGGACCTCGTCCTTGAACAGCCGGCGCAGCGGCTCGATCAGCTGGAACTGGAGGTCCTTGGGCAGACCGCCCACATTGTGGTGGGACTTGATGTTGGCGGTGCCGGTGCCGCCGCCGGACTCGACGACATCCGGGTAGAGGGTGCCCTGGACCAGGAACTCCACGGCCTCGCCGGCCGCGCCCGCCTCGGCGACGATCTCGCTCGCGGCCTGCTCGAAGACCCGGATGAACTCGCGGCCGATGATCTTCCGCTTCTGCTCCGGGTCGGAGACCCCGGCGAGCGCGTCGAGGAAGCGCTCCTCCGCGTCCACGACCTTGAGCCGGACGCCGGTCGCGGCGACGAAGTCCTTCTCGACCTGCTCGGACTCACCCTTGCGCATCAGGCCGTGGTCGACGTAGACGCAGGTCAGCTGGTCGCCGATGGCCCGCTGGACGAGGGCCGCGGCGACCGCGGAGTCGACGCCGCCGGACAGGCCGCAGATCGCGCGCTTGCTGCCGACCTGCTCGCGGACTGCGGCGACCGACTCCTCGACCACGCTGGACATGGTCCAGTCCGGGTTCAGGCCGGCGCCGCGGTAGAGGAAGTGCTCCAGGACCAGCTGGCCGTGGGTCGAGTGCATGACCTCGGGGTGGTGCTGGACGCCGTAGAGCTTCTTATCGTCGCTCTCGAACGCGGCGACCGGCGTGCCCGGCGTGGAGGCGGTGACGGCGAAGCCTTCGGGGGCCTCGGCGACCGAGTCGCCGTGCGACATCCAGACCGCCTGCTCGGCGGGCGTGCCCTCGAAGAGGGTGGAGCCGGGGCGGGAGACGGTGAGTGCGGTGCCGCCGTACTCCCGGGTGCCGGTGTGGGCGACATTGCCGCCGAGGGCCCGCGCCATGGCCTGGAAGCCGTAGCAGATGCCGAGGACGGGGACGCCGGCCTCGAACAGCTCCGGGCCGACATGCGGCGCGTCGTCGGCGTAGACCGAGGAGGGGCCGCCGGAGAGGATGATCGCCTTCGGGTTCTTGGCGAGCATCTCCGACACCGGCATGGTGTGCGGGACGATCTCGCTGTAGACCCGGGCCTCGCGGACGCGACGGGCGATGAGCTGGGCGTACTGCGCGCCGAAATCGACGACGAGGACCGCGTCCGGGGAGCGGTCGGCGTCGTCGGGGGCGGCAGCTGGGGTCGCTGAGGGCACTGCGGCGGCCTTCCGGCGTGGGCGGGCAAAGAGGCTGGGCTCCCGATTCTAACGGGGCACGCGGACACCCCCGTCCGTCTCAGCATCCGGCCCGCGTTGGTTCTCTCACACGGGCAGGGGCCATAATGGCTGCCATGTTCTCGCAGCAGACCTTCTGGTTTAGCTATGGCACCGGCCCGTCCGGCTGCCATGGTCATGCTGCTTGAGCCACTGACAAGCGACTTCACCAGGCGCCCCGGGCCGACAAGGCCCGGGGCGTCTCGCATGTCCGGTCCGGGCCACGGCGGTCCCGCGGCTCCACGCCCCGAGGAGATACGGACATGAGCACCCCCACCACGCAGACCCCGACCACGCAGGCCCCCGCCGGCCGGACAGCCGCCACCGGCGCCCGTACGGACGAGGGCGCCGCGCTCATCGCGGGCGCCCGCGACCGGATCGACGATCTCGACGGGCGGATCATCGGCCTCGTACAGGAACGGATCGCCGTCTCGACCGCCATCCAGGAGGCCCGCACCGCCTCCGGCGGGCGCCGGGTGAACCTCTCGCGCGAGATGGAGATCCTCAACCACTACAGCGGTCAGCTGGGCAAGCCGGGGACGGCGCTGGCGATGACGCTCCTGGAGCTCTGCCGCGGCCGCGTCTGACGGACGCCACCCTCGCCGCCCGCGCGTACGGAGGCGGAGTTCTCCGCGGGCCCCGCCGGCGGCAGACAGCCGGGCGTCGGTGACCCCCGCTGCCGCAGGAGGAACCGGGCAGCCGCCGTACCGGCGCAGTCACCCGTACGGAGCGTGACCGCCGGCCGGGCTCCTTCGTTGAACCCGATGTCCGTGCCAGCCAGGGGCGGTCGAGAAGCACCACACCTGACTCCGCCCAGACGCGCCCGGACGCCAATGACGGCACAGGGCAGCACTGGCGGAATTGCTGGAGCGTGTGGCGTGCCGAGCGGCTTGGGTACAAGCAGCGCACGCCGTGGGACCGCGCTCCAGTGCGTGACCGGTCAGCAGGGGACAGCAGCCCGGTCACTACCGAAAGCGGCCGGTTCCGGGGACGCCCGGACCGGCCGCATCGGGTTTCCGGAGGCGGCACGGAGCCCGTACGGCCCACCGCGCACGGCACCGGTGCGCGCCGCCGCGCTCCAGCCCCACGCACGGCCCCGTACCGCGACGCCGTTCCGGGCAAGGCAGTGACGCAGGTCACTGGCGTCACGTGAGGCGCACGCACAACCATTCCCACCCCTTCTCGGTCACTTGTTTCAACCGCACGGCCATACCGCGCTCCCCCCTCCGCGACGGCCGTCGTATCACTTTCCGGCGCTGCGGACCGCGCAGCGCCCCGGACCCCCAAGAGGTCTGCATGAAGCTCCGCCGCGCCCTGGCGATCGCCGCCGCGACGGCTGTCATAGCCCCTGCCGCGCTTCTCGCGGCACCGGCTGCATACGCCGAAGAAGACGCCGCAGCAACACAGTCGAAAACCGGGACGGCCGCAGGGTCGCAGGAGCCCGGCGATCCCGCGGGCTCAGCCGCGCCCGCGCCCGGGGCTTCCCAGCCCGAGGACGCGTCCGGCGGCTCCGGCGCCGATGCCCCGGCGGACGAGACGCCGGACGATGAGAGTTCCACCGACGAAGCCCCGGCCGGAACGTCGTCCACCGAGGAGGAGCCCCTGGACGACAAGACCACCACGAACACCGACACCGACGAGTCCGAGGACAAGGACCAGGACAAGGGCGGGTCCGAGGACGACGGCAAGGACGAGGACGAGGAGGAGGACCCGCTCGACCCCCTGCCGTACTGCGAGGAGGTCGACGAGAACTTCGAGGAGCAGGCCCTCAGCGCCGAACTCTCCGGCCTGCCGGGTAAGATCGTCGCCGGCGGCGGCTGGACGGACTTCTCCCTCACCGTCACGAACACCTCGGAGACGGACCTCAAAGAGGTCGCCTTCTACGCCGTCGTCGAGAACTGGGAGGTCGACGAGTCCAAGTGGCTCAGCCCCCATGTCGACCTGGAATTCCGCAACCCGGTCTCCGGGCAGTGGGAGTCCATCGGGGACGACGAGTGGGCCGGTGGCTACTTCTGGGGCGTGGACGTCATGAAGTCCGAGGACTTCGTGAAGACCGACCTCCGCGTCAACATCCACAAGAACGCGCCCGCCGGGGACAGCTGGTCCTTCGGCACCGGTGCCTACCTGACCGACATCGAGGGCCAGGAGTGCATCGCCGAGAACGCCGGTGACGAGCGCTCCTTCACCGTCCTCGAGCCGGGCACCGGCGTCGGCAACCCGGGCGAGGCGAAGCCGGGCGACGGCAAGCCCGAGGACAAGGGCCCGAACCCCCAGCCGCAGGGCGAGGTCAAGGAGCTGCCGGTGACCGGCAACCTGGCCGAGACCGGCTCCTCCTCGATGCTGCCGACGATCGCCGCGATCGGTGGCGTCGCCATGGTGGCCGGCGCCGGGGCGGTCTTCGTCGTCCGTCGTCGCAGGACCGAGGACATGGGCGCCACCGCCTGATCGGAACGCGGCTCAGCGCTCGGTGACGACCGGCCGGCCCCGCCAGGGCCGGCCGGTCGTCCCGGCGCCGAGCCAACGGGCGGGGCCGCCCCGGACAG
>DOWQ01000308.1 GCA_003519485.1 Streptomyces sp.
GGCCGGCGTCCAGTGGGCGTTGAGGCCGCTCGGGTTCGGCAGCGCCCAGACCCGAGTGGTGCCGATCAGGCGGTCCTGCGGGCCGATGACCGCGCCCTTGTCGTGGAAGGCGACCCGGTAGGCGGTTATCCCCAGCACGGCGAGCCAGTCCGGCCGGTACCGGGCGACCTTCTCCGCCAGCCGCCGGCCGCCCTCGCGCATCTCGTCCGGCCCCAGCTCGTCCGCCCGCGCCGAGGCGCGGTCGGCGACGTTGGTGATGCCGAGCCCGTACGACAGCAACTCGCCCTCCTCGGACGGGTGCAGCAGGCGCGGGGTGAAGCCGGAGGCGTGCAGGACGGGCCAGAAGCGGTTGCCCGGGCGGGCGAAGTGGTGGCCCGTCGCCGCCGACATCAGGCCCGGGTTGATCCCGCAGAACAGCACCCGCAGGCTGCCCGCGATCACATCCTCGACGGTGCGGTCCCGGGCGGCCACCAGCTCCTCGGGCGTCGGACGCGTCAGAGGATCGCTCCCGGGGCGTACGCCGCGGCCTCCGGGTGGGCGGCCGCGACTTCCTCGATCCGGCGGACGACGGCCGACACCTGGTCGGCGGCGGCGCCGGTGAAGGACAGCCGGTCGGCCATCAGCGCGTCGAGCTGTGCCCGGTCCAGCGGGATCCGCTCGTCCTCGGCGAGCCGGTCGAGCAGCTCGTTGCGCTCGGCGCCCTTCTCGCGCATCGCGAGCGCCGAGGCGACCGCGTGCTCCTTGATGGCCTCGTGGGCGGTCTCCCGGCCGACCCCGGCCCGTACGGCGCCCATCAGCACCTTCGTCGTGGCGAGGAACGGCAGATAGCGGTCCAGCTCGCGGGAGACGACCGCGGGGAAGGCGCCGAACTCGTCGAGGACCGTCAGGAAGGTCTCCAGCAGGCCGTCGAAGGCGAAGAACGCGTCCGGCAGCGCCACCCGGCGGACCACCGAACAGGACACGTCGCCCTCGTTCCACTGGTCGCCCGACAGCTCGCCGGTCATCGAGGCGTAACCGCGCAGGATCACCATCAGGCCGTTGACGCGCTCGCAGGAGCGGGTGTTCATCTTGTGCGGCATCGCGGAAGAGCCGACCTGGCCGGCCTTGAAGCCCTCGGTGACCAGCTCGTGCCCGGCCATCAGCCGGATGGTCTTCGCCAGCGAGGACGGCGCGGCGGCCAGCTGCACCAGTGCCGTCACCGCGTCGTAGTCCAGCGAGCGCGGGTAGACCTGGCCGACGGAGGTGAAGGCCTGGCCGAAGCCGAGGTGCGCGGCGATCCGCTGCTCCAGGCCGGCCAGCTTCTCGGTGTCGCCGCCGAGCAGGTCGAGCATGTCCTGCGAGGTGCCGACCGGGCCCTTGATGCCGCGCAGTGGGTAGCGGGTGAGGAGGTCCTCCAGCCGGCCGTACGCCACCAGCAGCTCGTCGGCGGCGGTCGCGAAGCGCTTGCCGAGGGTGGTGGTCTGCGCGGCGACGTTGTGCGAGCGGCCGGCCATGACCAGCTCGGCGTGCTCACCGGCGAGCTTCCCCAGCCGGGCCAGCACCGACACCGCGCGGTCCCGGGCGAGCTCCAGGGAGAGCCGGATCTGCAGCTGCTCGACGTTCTCGGTGAGGTCGCGGGAGGTCATGCCCTTGTGCACGTGCTCGTGCCCGGCGAGGGCGTTGAACTCCTCGATCCGGGCCTTCACGTCATGCCGGGTGACCTTCTCGCGCTCGGCGATCGAGGCGAGGTCGACCTGGTCGAGCACGCGCTCGTAGTCGGCGAGGGCCTGTTCGGGGACCTCGACGCCCAGGTCCCGCTGCGCGCGGAGGACGGCGAGCCACAGCCGCCGCTCCAGGGTCACTTTGTACTCGGGGGACCACAGGACGGCGAGCTCCGCCGAGGCGTAGCGGCCGGCCAGGACGTTCGGGATGCGGGGCTTGGCAGTCACGTGACCGGATTCTACGTGCCGGCCGGAGCGCGCCCCGACGCAGCTCCGCGCGCCGGGTCAGAGCTCGTACGGATAGGGCAGCAGCTCGCCCCGCTTGGGCGGGCGGCCGTCGCCGGTGGACCGGCCGGTCAGCCGGCGGCCGATCCACGGCACGAGGTGTTCGCGGGCGAACCGCAGATCGCTGCCCCAGCGCCGGTACCAGCCGGGCGGGACGGCGGGCGGCAGCGGTTCGGTCCAGTCCGAGCGGGGCGGGAGGCCGAGCGCCTGCCAGACCGCCTCGGCCACCCGCGTGTGCCCCTCCGCGGTCAGATGCAGCCGGTCGACGGCCCACAGCCGGGGGTCGCCGAGGGCGCCGGCCCCGTACAGGTCGACGAACAGGGCACCGTGCCGCCCGGCCAGTTCGTCGACGAAGGTGTAGAGCTGTTCCATCCGGGGCCGGAAGCGCTCCATGACCGGGCCGTTCCGGCCGGGGTTGCGCATCAGCACGAGCTGCCCGCAGCTGGGCGCGAGCGTGATCACGGCCTCCTCCAGCCGGGCGCGCACCAGGTCGATGTCGCACTTGGGCCGCAGGGTGTCGTTGAGCCCGCCGACGAGGGTGACGATGTCCGCGTCCATGGCGGCGGCGAGGGGCACCTGCTCGTCCACGATCTGGCCGATGAGTTTGCCGCGCACCGCCAGATTCGCGTAGCGGAAGCCGGGGGTGCGGGCGGCCAGGCTCCCGGCGAGGAGGTCGGCCCAGCCACGGTAGCCGCCGTCCGGGAGCCGGTCGGACATTCCCTCGGTGAAGGAGTCGCCCAGGGCGACAAAACTCGTGTATTCGGCATTCATCTGCATGGCGCGCAGGATCCTACCCGCGCGGTCGGCGGCCCGGGACATCGACCGGAGTGCATGAGGGACAGGTCACAGCGCAGGGCCGGAGTGCGGGGTTAGGGTCGGCAGTCTTCGCCGATGTCATCTGCGACGGCGCAGGGACCTACGGCCTGAACGCACCCCCGTATGCCCGCTGCGCCACGCCGCACCAGGGTGCTTCCGGGGAGACCTCGAACGACAAGGAACGTGCACCCATGACTGCAGCCTCTGTCGCGGCCACCCGCACCGGCGGACCGCCGGAAGACGAGCACAACCTGATCGAGCACATCTCCGGCTGGGCGCTCGTCGTCGTGGTGGCCATGCTCATCACCCAGCTCGGCCTGCTCTGACCGGCTGAGGCCGCGGGCCGCACGCCCCGCGCCTCCCGCGCCCGTACGCCCCGCGTCCCGGGCCGTACGTCGCGGAGCGTGGCGCAGGCTCCCGTCGGGCTCCGGCCCGGCAGGGCCTCGGGCGGTCGCGGCGGCGCCGTCCGTCACGGGGCGTCCGGCGGGCGGTTCTCCCCGAGTTCGTCGACGCGCGCAGCGAGGTCAGGGTCGATGTTCCGCAGCGCGACGGTCGCGAAGTGTGTCGCGAAGTCCCCGGCGACGCCCGCGTCGAGCGGCTGGGTGACCAGCGCGTACCGCGCCCCCTCGACGGCCAGCCCGACGATCAGCGAGGCGCACAGCTCGGCGCTCGTCCGCCACGGGGGCAGGTTGTGGCTCTCGGTGTACTCGCGGATGCGCAGCGTGGTCTCCTTGACGGCGGCCGACGTCACCCGCTGCCGGGCCGCTGTGGCGTATCCCGAGGTGTCGTCCCCGAACAGCAGCCGGAACATCGCCGTACGGCCGGTGGCGTAGCCGAAGAAGGCCAGCATCCCGGCCCGTACCTGCTCGTCGAGGGGCAGCCGGGTCGCGGCGCTCTGCGACTCGATGAGTTCGCGCGCCAGGGTGTCCGCCGCCCGGTCCGCGCAGAGCCGGTACAGGTCCTCCTTGTTGCCGAAGTGGGCGTACAGCGTCGGCTTGGAGGAGCCGGCCCGCGCGGCGAGCGCGTCCATCGTCGCGTCGTGATAGCCGGCCTCGCCGAAGACGGTGCAGGCCGCTTCGATCAGCTCGTCGTCGGTCGGACGGGACGCGGGCGTACGCCGGCGCCCGGCGCCCGGGGGCACCGCGGGCGGCGGGGAGGCGGGCACATCGACCATGCCGGCACTTTACTTCGGGGTAAACGCCTTTTATTGTTTACTCGGAAGTAAAACCGTAGCTGTGATCTTTCTGTAAGGAGGAGCAGCGATGCGGAGGTCGCAGACCATTCCCGCGCCGTACGGCGCCCAAGTTCCGCTGAGCCACTGTCCTCGGACAGCCGGGCCGTAGTGGAGTACCCCATGTACCATCCTCAGTTCGCCGGGCCCGCCGAGGCTGTGGTTTCTCAGCCGTCCGCCGCACCCCCGCCCACTCCGCTCCCCGGAACCAGCCCAGGCCCTGACACCGGCCCTGACGCGGACATCGAGGCCGAGCTCGACCCGGACCTCACGCCCGCAGCCGGCCAGGCCCCGGGAATGGCCGGTCCATGGCCGCTGCCCCGCTCCCGGGAAGCGTGCTCCATGGCCCGCAGGGCGGTACGGCACACCCTGTTCAGCTGGGGTCTCGGCCCGCTCGCCGACACGGCGGAACTGCTCGTCAGCGAGCTCGTCGCCAACGCGCTGCTGCATGCCGAGGGCCCGGTGCACCTGACCCTGCTGCGCGGCCGGGGCGTCTGCTGCCAGGTGGGCGACGGCAGCCGGGACCTGCCCCGGGTGCAGCACGCCGCCGCGGAGGACGAATTCGGCCGCGGCATGTCGATGGTCGACCTGCTGGCCTGCGACTGGGGCGCGGAGCGCACCGCCTGGGGCAAGACCGTCTGGTTCGAGCTCCCCCTCGCCGCCCCGCCGGAGGGCCCGGACCACGCCTGAGAGGCCCGCGCACGCGAGCCCGGCCCGACAGGCCGGCCGCACGCACGCGGGCCTCTCAGGACGTCAGCCGGCCGGGGTCCGGCCGACCAGCTCCCGCAGCACGTCCTCCATGGTGACGAGGCCGGCCAGCCGGCCGTCCTCACCGGTCACCGCGGCCAGATGGGTGCTCGTACTGCGCATCGCGCCGAGCACGTCGTCCAGCGGGGTGATCGCCCGGATCCGGGCGATCGGGCGCATCGCCGATACCGGGAACGGCAGGTCCCGGGGCCGCGCGTCGAGCGCGTCCTTCACATGCAGGTAGCCGAGGATCCGGCCGCCCGTGTCCACCACCGGGAAGCGGGAGAAGCCCGACTCCGAGGCCAGCCGCTCCAGCCCCTCCGGGGTCACGCCGATCCGGGCGGACACGACCTTGCCGACCGGCAGCACGACCTCGTTGACCGGCCGGCGGCCCAGCTCCAGCGCGTCGCGCAGCCGCTCCGTGGACCGCTCGTCCAGCAGTCCGGCGGCGCTGGAGTCGGCCACCATCCGGACCAGCTCGTCGTCCGAGAAGGTGGCCGAGACCTCGTCCTTGGGTTCCACCCGCAACAGCTTGAGCAGCGCGTTCGCGAAGGCGTTGATCGCGAAGATCACCGGGCGGAGGGCCTTCGAGAGAGCCACCATCGGCGGGCCCAGCAGCAGCGCGGTGCGCACCGGCTCTGCCAGCGCGATGTTCTTCGGCACCATCTCGCCGAACAGCATGTGCAGATAGGTGGCGGCGGCCAGCGCGAGGACGAACGAGATCGGGTGGACCAGTGCGTGCGGCACCCCCACCGCGTCGAACGCCGGTTCCAGCAGATGCGCGAGCGCCGGCTCCGCGACGATGCCCAGCACCAGCGTGGCCAGCGTGATGCCCAGCTGCGCCGCGGCCATCACCGCCGACACGTGCTGGAGACCCCACATCACGCTCTTGGCCCGCCGGTCGCCCTGCTCGGCGAGCGGCTCGATCTGGCTGCGCCGCACCGAGATCATCGCGAACTCGGAACCGACGAAGAAGGCGTTGACCACCAGGGTCAGCAGCCCGATGAAGAGTTGGATCGCGATCATCGGGCGGCCTCCTGGTGGTACTGCGCTTCCTGGTCGGGGTGCGGCGCGTGCAGCCGCACCCGGGCGGCCCGGCGCCCCGACGCGTCGGTCACGTCGATGAGCCAGCCGGCCACTTCGACCGTGTCGCCCGCCGCCGGTATCCGGCCGAGGTCGGTGGCGACCAGGCCGGCGAGGGTCTCGTACGGCCCCTCCGGGGCGCGCAGCCCGATGTTCTCCAGCTGGTCGGTACGGACCGCGCCGTCCGCGTCGTACAGCACCCGGCCCTCGTCGTCGGTGCCGGCGGCGGCCAGGTCGGGGAACTCCTGCGGGTCGTGCTCGTCCCGGACCTCGCCGACGACTTCCTCGACGATGTCCTCCAGCGTGACCACGCCGGCCGTACCGCCGTACTCGTCGATGACGACGGCCATGCTGCGCTTGGCCGACAGCCGGTCCAGTAGCCGGTCGACGGTGAGGGACTCCGGCACCAGCGGCGGCTCGCTGAGCAACTCGGTGACCGGGTGCCGGTGCCGCCGCTCGGCGGGCACCGCCAGCACGTCCTTGATGTGGGCGATGCCGACGACCGTGTCGAGGCTGCCCCGGTAGACCGGGAAACGGGACAGGCCGGTGGCGCGGGCGGCGTTCGCGACGTCCTCCGCGGTGGCCTGCACATCGAGCGCCATGACCTGCACGCGCGGCGTCATGACGTTCTCCGCGGTCAGCTCGGCGAGGTTGAGCGTACGGATGAACAGCTCGGCGGTGCCGGGCTCCAGGGCGCCCTCCTTCGCGGAGTGCCGGGCCAGCGCCATCAGCTCCTGCGGACCGCGGGCCGAAGCCAGCTCCTCGGCGGGCTCCAGGCCCATCCGCCGGATCATGCGGTTCGCGGAATTGTTGAGGTGGCTGATCAGCGGGCGGAAGGCCGCGCTGAAGCCGCGCTGGGGGGTGGCGACGGCCTTGGCGACGGACAGGGGGTTGGAGATCGCCCAGTTCTTGGGGACGAGCTCGCCGACGACCATCAGCACGACGGTCGAGAGGCCGGTGCCCACGACGAGGGCCACGGAGCCGACGGCCGAGTCCGGCACGCCGACGGCGCCGAGGGGCCCGCGCAGCAGGGCCGCGATCGAGGGCTCGGCGAGCATGCCGACGACCAGGTTGGTGACGGTGATGCCCAGCTGGGCGCCGGAAAGCTGGAACGTGAGGTTGCGGACGGCCCGCAGGGCGCTCTCGGCGCCGCGCTCGCCGCGCTCGACCGCCCGTTCGAGGTCGCTGCGCTCGATCGTGGTGAGCGAGAACTCGGCGGCCACGAAGGCGCCGCACGCCACCGACAGGAGGAGCGCCACGATGAGGAGGAACACTTCGGTCATCGGTTCACCTCCGTCCCATGGTGGGACAAGGAGCGGAGGATTGCGCGATGGTGGGAACTCGGAGGCTCGCCCATGGGCGGACGCTCACACCTTTCCGATCGGGGGGTCTTGCAGTAAGGATGGAACAATCATAGTAAAGGACGGGCAAAACCCGGGCGAGCGCTGCGCCGGGAGACCGTCCGAGCGCTCTCCGGAGCCCCGCGCCGCGGGATGCGACCGGCCGCTGGGGGCGCTCATGGTTCTCGTACGCAGTCACGGGTACCCGGGCCGCTCGGGCGTCCGTCGCGGTGGGGAGCGTAGGGGAGTCGCGGGTACGGGCCGGTCCCCAGAAGGCGTACGGGCCGGGGCGACGGCTTGCACATGCTAGCGGCTGCGCGCTAGCTTTATGGTGTGGCGAAAACGCAGTTGAACGTCCGCGTGGACGAGACGACCGCGGAGACGGCGCGACAGCGCGCCCTCCAGCGGGGCCTGAGCATGAACCGCTACATCGAGGAACTCGTCCGGCAGGACGCGGGCGAGACCGGCCGGACCTTCGTCGAGGCCGCCGCCGACTTCATGAAGCAGTACGAATCGGTCTTCACGGAGGAGTTCGGCGAGGAGCGCGGACGCCGTTGACGCTGCGCATCGACCTCGCCTGGCTGCTCATGGTGGCCGAACAGAACACCCCCGGTGACCCACTGGTCACCGACTGGGGATCCCTCGTCGCCGCCGTCAGCAGGCACGAGGCCGAGATATTCGGCGCCCCCGTCTACACCGACCCGCAGACGCGCGCGGCCGCCCTGCTGCAACTGCTGCTGCACGTCCCGGCGCTGGAGCGGTCCAACGCCATGTTCGCCTCGGCCGTCGCCTACGCCTATCTCGTCGCCAGTGGGCTGAAGATCAGCACATCTCCCGAGCAGGTCCGGGACCTGGCCCGGCTGGTCAAGGACGGCACTGCCCGGGTCGACGCCATCGCGGACGAGCTGCGCGGCTGGAGCCGCTAGCTGTTGGCCGCCGTCCCCCACAGGGCGGCGCGGGGCCGGACCCCGTCGGCGCGGGTCCGAGCCGCCGGTCCGGCCGCCAACCGTCGCATCCGCCGATTCTGCGGCTTTGCCGTGACCGCTGTGCTCGCCGGGCCGGGCTCGTAGCAGCCAGCAGCCAGCAGTTAGCAGCCAGCAGCCAGCAGCCAG
>DOWQ01000517.1:0-3836 GCA_003519485.1 Streptomyces sp.
CCGGCCACATGGGCGAGCAGCGCTACCGGCGGCCGCATCCCCTCCTCCGCGGCGAGGCCGACCAGGGCATCCGCCTCCGGCGGCCCCTCGATCAGTACGGCGAGCGGTTCGTAGGCCTCCAGCGCTGCGCGCACGGCGCGCGCCGATCCCGGCCCGTGGTGCCGCACCCCGAGCAGCAGCGGTTCCCCCGGCCCCCCGGCTCCCCCAGGTCCGGGACGGCCACCGACTGCCCGTACCGGCTCCGCCGCCCCCGCGCGCGGCCCGGACGTCGCGGCCGCTGCGGCCCGAGAGGACTCCCCGGCCGGCCCGGGAGGAACGCAGCCCGGGCTCCCGGTGCGCGGCATCATGCGCTGACCTCGCGGCAGGCCCGGTAGAAGTCCTTCCAGCCGTCGCGCTCACGGACGACCGCTTCGAGATACTCCTGCCAGACCACCTGGTCGGCGGACGGGTCCCGGACCACTGCGCCCAGGATCCCGGCCGCCACGTCCCCGGACCGGAGCACACCGTCACCGAAGTGAGCCGCGAGGGCCAGGCCGCCCGTGACCACGGAGATCGCCTCGGCCGCCGACAAGGTGCCCGAGGGCGACTTGAGCTTGGTGCGGCCGTCTCCCGTGACGCCGTCGCGCAGTTCGCGGAAGACCGTGACGACGCGGCGGATCTCGTCGATGCCGTCCGGCACGGCCGGCAGGTCGAGCGAGCGGCCGATCTGGCCGACCCGGCGGGAGACGATCTCCACCTCCGCTTCCGCCGTCGCCGGGAGCGGGAGCACCACCGTGTTGAACCGGCGGCGCAGGGCGCTGGACAGCTCGTTGACGCCGCGGTCGCGGTCGTTGGCCGTGGCGATGACGTTGAAGCCGCGGACGCCCTGGACCTCCTGGCCCAGCTCCGGGATGGGCAGGGTCTTCTCGGACAGCACGGTGATCAGCGTGTCCTGCACATCGGCCGGGATACGGGTGAGCTCCTCGATCCGCGCGGTCATGCCCTCGGCCATCGCCCGCATGACGGGGCTGGGCACGAGAGCGGCCCGGCTGGGCCCGTGCGCCAGCAGTTCGGCGTAATTCCAGCCGTAGCGGATGGCTTCCTCCGGGGTGCCCGCGGTGCCCTGCACCAGCAGGGTGGAGTCGCCGCTGACGGCCGCCGCGAGATGCTCGGACACCCAGGTCTTGGCCGTGCCCGGCACGCCGAGGAGCAGCAGCGCCCGGTCGGTGGCAAGGGTGGTGACGGCGACCTCGACGATGCGGCGCGGCCCGACGTACTTCGGTGTGATGACGGTGCCGTCCGGCAGCGNNCCGGGGCCGGTCGTCGGCGGCGGCGAGCGCCGTCAGCTCCTCGGCGAAGGCGTCCTCGGCGTGCGGCCTGAGCACCTGGCAGGTGCCGTTCGTCGTGGCGTCCACGGTGATGGTCCCCCTCTGCGCGACTGGCGGGCGGCCCACATCCCTGACCCCGTGGGCGGCCTGCTCGATCCACCCTGCACGACGCCACTGACAACTGGCCGCGCACGCCGTCGGCCTGGGGTTCCGCCGCTATTCGGCGATCGGCGAGAGTGCTACGCAGGAGGCCGGGGCGAGCGGTTTCGCGACGGATTTCTCCACGAGGAGCTCACCCTTGTGGATGATCCGGCACGTCACCTCGGAGCCCTCCGGGCCGGCCAGCGCGAGGACGGTCGGCGCGGCGATTCCCTTGAGCGTCACGGTGGTGGACCACGGGGTCCCGGGGGTCTCCACGGACTCCAGCCGGGGATCGGTCGCCGTGCCCTTGCCACCGTTGAACTCGACGGCCGCGACGCCCTCACCGGTGACTTCGTACGTCACCCGGTAGGTCTCCGTCGTCTCCCGGTCGATCCGGTCGGTGATCGCCTCCGCGGCCTTGTCCCCGGTCTCCTTCCGCGACTCCCCGGAGCAGCCCGCGACGCTCAGGGCGAGACCGGTCATGGCCAGAACGATGAGCACTGTGCGGACGGAAGGCGTCATGTCGGCCGATCCTCTGATTCCGGTGGGTACGGATACGGGACACCGTAACCCCGGCGGACCCGTGACGGGTCGTCATCGAACGGAAAAAACGCAGGTCGGCGGCGATGTCAGTGGCGGCCCCTACGGTCGGTGACATGACTCAGCAGGGGGTGCGTTGGACGGCGGATCAGGTGCTGGCACTGGCTCCTGACGCGGCGTCGCGCAAGGCAGGAAGCAGGCTCGGCGCGGCCGGGCCGTGGTCGGGTACGGGCGCCGGCGAGGGGGCGGTATGGGGGCTGTGCAAGGGCAGCGGCGGTGCGCCGTACCGGACGGCCGTGGCGGTGTGCGACCGCGGTGGCGGCCCCGGGTACACATGCAGTTGCCCGAGCCGGAAGTTCCCGTGCAAGCACGCGCTGGGGCTGTTGCTCCTGTGGGCGGCGGGCGAGGTGGCACCGGCGGGCAGCGGTCCCAGTACAGATCCCGGTACTGCCCCCGGTGCCGATGACCTCGTCGACGGCTCCGGTACTGATCCGAGTGGCCGTTCCGATGACGGATCCGGCTCGGAACCGCCGGACTGGACCCGGCGGTGGCTGACGGGCCGTCGGCAACAGGCCGAGCGCGGCGCCGGGGATGCGGAGCCGACCGGGCCGAAGGACGCCGAAGCGGCCCGGCGGCGAGCGGAGCGGCGCGCGGAGCGGATGGCTGCCGGCGCTTCCGAGCTGGAACAGCGCCTTCTGGATCTGCTGCGGGGCGGGCTGGCGGACGCCGGCCGCGCGGGTTACGGCGCGTGGGAGGAGACGGCGGCCCGCATGGTCGACGCGCAGGCGCCGGGGCTGGGGTCCCGGGTTCGGGAGCTGGGGGCCGTGGCGGCGTCCGGTCCCGGCTGGCCGGGGCGGCTGTTGGCGGAGTGTGCCCTGCTCCACCTCTTGGTCCGGGCGTTCCTCGGCCTGTCGGCACTTCCGGAGCCGCTGGCCACGACGGTGCGCTCGCGCGTCGGGGTGTCGGTGAGGGCTGCCGAGCTGCTGGCCGCCGAGGGTGCGGCGGTCCGGGACCGCTGGCTCGTGCTGGGCAGCAGCGACAGCGTGGACGACCGCCTCACGACCCGCCGCGTGTGGCTCCGTGGAGAGGGCACAGGGCGGATGGCGCTGCTGCTGGACTTCGGCGCGGCGGGACGCGCCCCGGAGCTGAGCCTGCCCACGGGCCTGTCGGTGGAGGCCGAGATGGCCCATTATCCCGGCGTCCGGCCGCTGCGCGCCGCGCTGGGCGAGCGGTTCGCCCAGCCGACTGCGGGCGGCGTACCACCGGGCACGGGTGTCGGCCCGGCCCTCGCCACCTACGGCGAGGCTCTGCGCGACGACCCCTGGCTCGACGGCTGGCCCGTCGTACTCAGCGGTGTGGTCCCGATACCGGGGGAAGCCGGACCGGAAGCCCTGGAGGCCGGGCACGGCTGGCAGTTGGCCGACGCAGAGGGTGACGCGGTCCTTCCCGTGGACCGGCGTGCCCAGGGCAACCCCGGCCTGTGGCGGCTGATGTCGATCTCGTGCGGCGGCCCGGTGACCGTCTTCGGCGAGTGCGGCCACCGCGGATTCACCCCGCTCACGGCCTGGTCACCCGAGACGCAGGAGGCGGTGCCACTGTGAGCCGCCATCACCGCCCCACGGCCGGTCCGTCCGGTCGGCCGGGGACGGAGCCGACCGCGTCCCCGGCAACGGGACGTCCGGGCCGGCCACCGGGCTCCACGGGCCCGGACGCCGCAGAACCGCCGAGCTTCACGCTGCCGCTCCCAGGCCCTTCGGGCACCGGCGTCCATGCCGGGCAGGTGCGGTCTGCCCTCCAGCCACCCGGGCAGCGGCAGCACGGCACCGACGAATGACCGAGCGACCGAGC
>DOWQ01000517.1:3863-4062 GCA_003519485.1 Streptomyces sp.
CCGGACTGGAACGCCCTGCTGGGCGCCGCGTTGCTGGGGACCGATCGGCGGACCCCGCCCGGGATGCCCGTCGGCCGGGACCCGGCGGACGCCCTGCTCGACGCCGCTGCGGTCAGCACCGTACGGCGGAGGGCCGGGCTGCGGCCCGCCACCGCACGGCCTGGCCCGGTTCCGGCGCCCGAGGATGCCCGGCCACCGC
>DOWQ01000519.1 GCA_003519485.1 Streptomyces sp.
GGCGTGGTGCGCCGATTCGGCCGCGCGGGCCGCCGCGGCGGCGATGTCCCGCCGCTCGCGGGCGCTCGTACGGGCGACGGCGGCCCATTCCAGAACGGCTTCGGCCAGCCCCGGTTCGCCCTGCGCCACGTCCGGGAACGGATGGCCGTCGAGGTCGGCGGTGCTGCCCGCGGCCTGCGCCATGCGGTGGGCGAGCCGCAGGAGTTGGTCGTCCCCGCTGATGACCTCTTTCTCCGCGGCGCGCCGCAGCCCGGCGAGCCGCTCCTCCACGGCGGCGAAGCGGCGGGTGTCGAAGAGCTTGCCGAGTAGTTTGCCGCGGGCCTCGGCGTCGGCTCGGAGGAACCGGGCGAAGTCGCCCTGCGGAAGGAGCACGACCTGGCAGAACTGGTCCTTGCTCATGCCCAGCAGCTGCTGGATCTCCACGCCGATCTCCTGGTGGGAGCGGCTCAGCGCCCGCCAGCCGTCGGGGTCCTTCTCGCGCAGCCAGGACTGGGCCTTGTCTCGGGTGAAGCCGCTCCGCCCGCCCTTCTTGGGACGGGGCTGTTCGGGGCGGCGGGTGATCTCCAGCCGCCGCCCGCCGAGAGTGAGGTCGAGCAGCACCTCGGTCGGGGCGAGCGGGTCGGCGTGGTCGCTGCGCAGGCTCAGCCCGCTGCCCTGCCGGGCTCCGGGCACGCCGCCGTACAGGGCGTAGCAGACGGCGTCCAGGACGGAGGTCTTGCCCGCCCCGGTGGGCCCGTGCAGCAGGAACAGCCCGGCGGCGGACAGCTCGCCGAAGTCGACCTCCTGGCCGGTGCCGAACGGGCCGAATGCGGTGACACGGAGCCGGTGGATCCTCATCGGGCGACCTCACGGACGGTGTCGTCGACGCGGACCGCGTCGAGGGCCTCGCGCAGCACGCCGCGCTCGGACTCGTCGGGCCCGCTGCCGCCGCGGACATGGCCGACGAAGTCCTCGGCGATCTGCTGGTCGGTGCGGCCGCCGAGCCGCTGGGCGTAGGAGGCGAGCGGATCGTCCGGGGCCCGGTCCGGCTCGTGGGCGAGGGCGAGGACGTGCGGGAAGCGGCGGGCGAGCCGGGCCATCGGCTCATGCGGACGGACCGGGTCGGTGAGGGTCGCCTCGACCCACGCGCTCTCGTGCGGCTCCAGCCGCTGGTCGTCGAGCAGGTCGGCCAGCCGGCCGCGGATCCGGGCGAGCGGCCTGGGCACGGGGCAGTCGATCCGCTCGGCGGTCACCTCGCCGCCCGGGCCGAGATCGACGAGCCACATGCTCTTGCGGTGGCCGGCCTCGGAGAACGAGTAGGCGAGCGGCGAACCGGAGTAGCGGACGCGCTCGGTGATGGTCTGGCAGCCGTGGAGATGACCGAGGGCCGCGTAGTCGACGCCCTCGAAGACCCGGGCGGGCACGGCGGCGACGCCGCCCACGGTGATGTCCCGCTCGCTGTCGCTGGACGTACCACCGGAGACGAAGGCATGGGCGAGCACGACGGAGCGGGTGCCGGCCGGGCGGGCCGCCAGGTCGGCGCGGACGCGTCGCATCGCGGCGTCGAGGACCGCGGTGTGCCCGGCGCGGTCGGCGCCGAGCTGTTCCCTGACCAGGGCCGGTTCGAGGTACGGCAGCCCGTGGACGGCGACCGTGCCGTGGGCGTCGGTGAGGAGTACGGGCGTGCCGACGCCGGCCGTGTCGGTGCGCAGATGCACCCCGGCCCGCCCCATCAGCCCGGAGCCGACGCCGAGCCGGCGGGCGGAGTCGTGGTTGCCGGAGATCATGACGACGGGCACGCCGAGCGCGGCGAGCCGGTGCAGCGTGTCGTCGAACAGCTCGACGGCGGCCAGCGGCGGCACCGCGCGGTCGTACACGTCCCCGGCGACGAGCACGGCGTCGACCTGCTGCTCACCGACCGTCCGGACCAGGTGGTCGACAAAGTCGGCCTGGGCGCCGAGGAGGTTCACCCGGTGGAACGAGCGGCCCAGATGCCAGTCGGATGTGTGCAGCAGTCGCATGGTCCACGACTGTAACGGCGGGGTCGGACAGTCCGTGCGGAGACTGTGAATACAGGCCGTTCCGGGGTACGGCCCGCCCGGGAGCGGCGTGCCCCGGAGCGGTGTGCCCGTTCCGGTCCGGTCGGCTCAGCTCCGGCGGCGGCCCGGTTCCGTCAGCCGGGTCCGGCGGCTCCGCCGGCCGGATCGCGGTCAGCCGTCCACGTACGTCACGCCGCCCAGCTCCAGGGTGGCCGCACCGGCCGTGGCGTCCGCGAGCCAGGCCCGGAACTCCCCGAGCTCGGACTCGGGCACGCCGACGCCGATCCGGACCTGTTCCCCGTAACGCACCTCGCGCACCACCCGGCCGGTTGCCCGCAGGTCGTTCTCGAGCTTCCCGGCGCGCTGGTGGTCGACGGTCACGGTGGCCAGCCGCATCGGCCGCCGGGCCACGGTGCCGAGCGCGTCCAGGGCCTGGCCGACCGCGCCGCCGTACGCCCGGATCAGGCCGCCCGCGCCGAGTTGAATGCCGCCGAAGTAGCGGGTGACGACGGCGACGATGTCGCGCGTCTCGCGGCGCAGCAGCATCTGCTGCATGGGACCGCCGGCGGTGCCGCCGGGCTCGCCGTCGTCACTGGACTTCTGGATGCCGGCGTCCGCGCCGATGACGTACGCGAAGCAGTTGTGGTTGGCCCCCGGGTGCTCCTCGCGGACGCGCCGGACGACGCCCTGGGCGGCCTGCTCGGTCGCGGCGGGCGCGAGCGTGGTGAGGAAACGGGACTTCTTGATCTCGGTCTCGTGCACACCCTCGCGTGCCACCGTACGGAACTGCTCCTGCATCGGGCCAGCCTATGCGCCCCGTCGGGACGGCCTCCCGGCCGGTGCCCGCGGCAGCTGTCCACCCGCGCGGTGCTCCCGTCGGGAATGCGCCCCGCGCGGTATTGGTTCGACCCGGCATGTATGCAGACTCGGAGACGATCCGGCGGATTCTGACCGGCAGCGGCGACACCTGGGCCGTGGTGGGACTGTCCGCCAATACGGCGCGCGCGGCCCACGGAGTGGCGGAGGTGCTGCAGCGGTTCGGCAAACGCGTCGTGCCGGTGCACCCGAAGGCGGAGACGGTGCACGGCGAGCAGGGCTACGCCACGCTCGCGGACATCCCGTTCCCGGTGGACGTCGTGGACGTGTTCGTCAACAGCGAGCTGGCCGGGGCGGTCGCCGACGAGGCGGTGGCCGTCGGCGCGAAGGCCGTCTGGTTCCAGCTCGGTGTGGTGGACGAGGCGGCGTACGAGCGCGTGCGCGCGGCCGGGCTCGACATGGTGATGGACCGCTGCCCGGCGATCGAGATCCCCCGGCTCGGCTGACCGGCGCCGGGCGCCCGGGCCGCTCCCTGCCCGCCCATCACGTCGTGATGTCACACCACGTCACATCACGGCGGTCGTGCACGTGAGCGGGCCGGGGCGGGCGCGCGGCGCGCCCCGCCGCCGGCGTCACTGGCCGAGACCCTCGATCACCGTCGCGCCGGGCAGCCCGGCGAGGACCTTCCCCGAGACGATCAGTTTGCCGCGCCGGCTGCCGCTCCCGATGACGAGGTGCGGCTTGTCGACGACAGCGGCGTCGATGAGCAGCGGCCAGCCGGCGGGCAGCCCGACCGGCGTGATTCCGCCGTGCTCCATGCCGGTCTCCCGCACCGCGGTGTCCATCGGCGCGAACGACGCCTTGCGCGCCCCCAAGTGACGGCGCACGACCCCGTTGACGTCCAGCCGGGTGGTGGACAGGACGACGCAGGCGGCCAGGGTGACCTCCTGGCCGCGCTTCCCGGCCACGACGACGCAGTTCGCCGACGCCTCGTCGAGCCCGGGCCCGTACGCCTCGGCGAAGACGGCAGTGTCGGCCTTCTCCGGGTCGGAGTCCACCAGGAGCGCCTGCTCGGGCGGCACCGCCGCGCCCCAGGACCGTACGGCCGCTGCGACGGGCGAGGGCAGTCGGTCGAGACAGTCCGCGGCGGGCCGGGCCTCGTCGAAGTTTCCGATGGGAGCGCGCATCCCCGCACGCTAGCAAGCCCGGTCCGCAGGCGGCACGGTGCCTCAGCGCACGGCCGGCACCGCGACCACCATCTTCATCTCGACGACGGTCTCCCCGTCGTTGCGGTAGCTGTGCGGCACACTCGCCTCAAAGGTCGCCGAGACGCCGGCCGGCACCCGGTGCTCCCGGCCGTCCACGGTCAGCGTCAGCTCGCCCGAACCGACGTGCAGCAGTTCGTAGGTGCCGACGGGGTGCGGGTCGGAGTCGCTGCCCTCGCCCGGCATCAGTGTCCACCCCCACAGCTCGAGCGGCCCGGGGGCCTGGGTGCCCGCCAGCAGCACGGTGGAGCTGCCCGCCTCGGTGGACCACATGCGTACCGCCTCCTCGGCGGCCACGAGCCGGACGGTGGTGCCGTCCTGGTAGTCGAGGAGGGTGGTGATGATGACGCCGAGGGCGTCGGCGAGCTTCACCGTGGTGCCGACGCTCGGGTTCGTCCGCGCCTGCTCGATCTGGATGATCATGCCCCTGCTGACCCCCGCGCGGGCGGCGAGCGCGTCGAGCGTGAAGCCCCGTTCGGCGCGCCAGCGCTTGAGGTTGCGGGCGAGCGACTGGGTGAGCTGATCCAGGTCCGTCACGTCACGTCCAATATCATTGACCATGCAGTTCATTTTTGTGCACTACCATCAAGTGCACCCCAACGTTCAACGAACTGTACTTCGAGGTAGCCGTGACAGCAGTCTTCGCCCTTGCCACCAGTCTCCTGTGGGGACTCGCCGATTTCGGCGGCGGGCTGCTGACCCGGCGCATACCCGCGCTCACGGTGGTCGTGGTCTCCCAGACCATCGCGGCCGGCGTGCTCGGCGCGATCGTGCTCGCCACCGGCGCCTGGTCGGAGGCCGGCCCGCGGCTCTGGTTCGCAGTGGCCGCCGGGATCGCCGGCCCGGCCGCGATGCTGGCCTTCTACCGGGCGCTCGCCCTCGGCCCGATGGGCGTCGTCTCCCCGCTGGCCTCGATCGGGGTGGTCGTGCCGCTCGGCGCCGGCCTGACGCTCGGTGAGCGCCCCGGAGCGATGCAGGCGGCCGGCATCCTGGTCGCCGTGGCCGGTGTGCTGCTGGCGGGCGGCCCGGAGCTGCGCGGTGCCCCGGTGCAGCGGCAGGCGATCATCTACGCCCTGGTCGCGGCGTTCGGTTTCGGCGCCGTCATGGCGCTCATCGCGGAGGCGTCGACGACCCTGAACGGGCTGTTCCTCGCCCTCTTTGTGCAGCGGCTGGCGAACACAGCGGTCGGCGGCGGCGCCCTGTACATCTCGGTTCGGCGCGGCGGCCAGGCCCTCCCCCGGCCCGCGGACGGCACCTCTGGTACGACCGTCATCCGCGCCGCGCTGCCCGCTCTGGCGTTCGTCGGGCTCGCCGATGTCGCGGCCAACGGCACCTACGCGATCGCCGCCCAGCTGGGACCCGTCACCGTCGCGGCGGTGCTCGCCAGCCTGTACCCGGTCGTCACGGCGGTCGCCGCGCGGGGGCTGCTCAAGGAACGGCTCAAGGCGGTCCAAGCGGTGGGCGCGGGGCTGGCACTGGTCGGCACCACGCTGCTCGCGGCGGGTTGAACAGAGCGTCCGGCGCGAGTTCCCGCGCGGGCGGCGGACCGGGCAGCGCCTACCTGCGTGGCCGAACCCCCGCGGTCGGCACCGCGAACGGTTCCCTGCACGAACGGGTTGCCGGGCGGCCCGGCCCCGTGCACGACAGGGCAACGCCCGTCAGTAGCGGCGGACGGCGTACACCAGCAGGGCGAGGCCGTGGATCGCGACCACGACAGCCAGCAGGATGCGCAGCTTGCGATTGCTCATGCCGGGTGTCCCACTCCTCGTCCGGTCAGGTCACATCAGGCCAGTCTCAGCGGTCGGCCGACGGGTCCAGTGTGCCCGGTCCCTCCGCGGCGGCGCCGAGCGCGGCCAGCGCCCGGAGCTGTTCGGGCGTGACCCCCTCCGGAAGCGGGACCGGCGGCGGCGTCCGCAACGGCGGCTGCCAGCCCTCCTCCGGCTCCCACCGGCGGACCACCCGGGCGGGGGCACCGGCCACCACGGCGTGGTCGGGGATGTCACCCCGTACGACGGCACCCGCGGCGACCACGACATTGCGGCCGAGCCGCGCCCCGGGCAGGATCACCGCGCCCGCGCCCAGCCAGCTGCCGGAGCCGATCTCGACCGGCGCGGTGCGCGGCCACTGGCGGCCGACCGGCTGGTGCGGATCGTCGTACGAGTGGTTGTCGCTGGTCACGTAGACATACGGACCGCAGAAGACGTCGTCCCCGAAGACCACGGGCCGGGAGGCCACCACATGGCTGCCGCGCCCCAGCACGACGCCGTTGCCGAACCGCAGGACGGGGTCGGGCCCGAGGTCCAGGCCGGGCATCATGCCGGCGGTCAGCGTGACCTGTTCGCCGATGACGCAGTGGTCACCGAGCACGAACCACGGCTCGCCGAAGATGGTCCCCTGCGGGTACGCGAGGCGGGTCCCCTCACCGATCCGGCCGAAGCGGTACGGACCGGGCCGGGCCGCGGTGATCGCTCCTGCGTCCCGGACCCAGCGCGCACCCCGGTGCACCGCGCGGGAGACGGCCCGGCGGCGCCAGGCCGCCAGCGGGGAGAACACGTTCCGGTTCTTCGGCACGCGGCCCACGGTACTCAGCCGGAGCCCCGCCGCCCGCCGCGGCGTGCTGTGATGTTCACCCCACGGTGCCCACCCCACCCGGCCGGCCTCCGCGCCCGGCCCTTACGGTGCTCCCACCGGCGCGAACTGCAGAGAAGGCGGACCGACAGCATGACGGAACGAGCGATGATCACGAGCGTGGGCGGCAAGGTTCCGGAGATCGGCGCCGGAGCCTTCACGGCCCCGACGTCCGTCGTCCTCGGCGAGGTGTCGCTCGGCCCGGGCGCGAGCGTCTGGTACCACACCGTGCTCCGCGCGGACTGCGGCCCGATCAGCATCGGCGCGGACAGCAACGTCCAGGACAACTGCACGGTCCATGTGGACCCCGGATTCCCCGTCACCCTGGGCGAGCGCGTCTCCGTCGGCCACAACGCCGTGCTGCACGGCTGCACCGTGGAGGACGACGTGCTGATCGGGATGGGCGCCACCGTTCTGAACGGCGCCCGGATCGGCGCCGGTTCACTGGTGGCGGCGCAGGCCCTGGTGCCGCAGGGGATGGACGTACCGCCCGGCTCACTGGTCGCCGGGGTGCCCGCCAAGGTCAAGCGGGAGCTGACGGCCGAGGAGCGGGAAACCGTCAAGCTCAACGCTGCGATGTACCTGGAGCTGGCACGCGTGCACCGCGAGGCGCACGAAAACTGAGCGCCGGGCAGTACCGAGCAGCGCCGGGGCAACGCCCGGGCCGGGCGACCGCCGGCCACCCCGACGCCCGCCCGCCGACCACCCGTTCGGACCGCGCCGGAACCACGCGGCATGCCGGTCTCTCGCACGACCGGCCGGACAGGTGCTAGCTGTTGGGGCGCAGCGTCCAAATGATCGACATCTCCCCGGTGACGGCACCGTCCTCGCGGGTGATGGCCACCTCGACGGGGAACTCCGGGCGTTCACCGGCGTCGAGTTCGGCGACGACATCGGCGGCCGGGCGGCCGAGCCGCGCGGTGGCCGTGACGGGCCCCATGGCGAGCTTCTTGTAGCCGATCTCGGCGCGCACGGCGAGCGGCACGGCCCGGGAGAGCTGTTCGCCGAAGGCCGCGAGCACGATCGCCCCGCTGGCCGACTCCGCGAGCGTGAACATCGCGCCGGCGTGCGGGCCGCCCACGTGGTTGTGGAAGTCGGCCTGGTCCGGGAGCCGGACCACCGCGCAGTCGGGCGTTATCTCCCCGAATTCCAGGCAAAGGGTGCGGGCCATCGGCACAGTGGCCGCCAACAGGTCGCCGATCGACGGCTGGGTCTCGGACATACGGCTACGTTACCAGCGAGTAGCCAAGCTGGGGAGGGGCGGCCGTGGCCGCACGTGCGGCACACCTCTATGGTTACTCGCCATGTGGCCAGGACAGCAGCCGCCCGGGGGCGAGCAGAACCCGCAGGACCCGAACGCGAACCCGTATCAGCAGCCGGGATACCAGCAGCCGAGTCCGTATCAGCAGCCCGGATACCAGCAGCCGGACCGTCAACAGCCGGGGTACCAGCAGCCCGGCTATCAACAGCCGAATCCCTACCAGCAGCCCCCCGGGCAGTGGGCCGCGCCCGGTGCCCCCGGCGCGCCGGAGCCGCCGGACGAGCGCAGGAAGACGACGATCATCGCCATCGTCGCCGCGCTCGCGGTCGTGATCGCGGTCGCCGTCACGGGGTTCGTCGTACTGGGCGGTGACGACGGCGAGGACACCGAGGCCGACAAGAAGCCGGCGGGCAGGACTTCGGCGCCCGCGAAGCCCTCCCCCTCGGAGACCGAGGAGACCGGTGGCGACGTCGACAACCCGCGCGGTGGGGGCGCCGAGGTCGAACCGGTGATCGAGGGTTGGCAGACTGTCGTCAACTCCAAGCGGCAGAACGCCTTTGACGTCCCGAAGGACTGGGGCGTGGAGAGCCAGGGGATGTCCATCGGCTTCGAGGACTCGAACAGCAAGGAGGAGATACCCCCTCCGCTGATCGTGATGAGCGCGCCGGCCTTCTACGAGGAGGACTGGTGCACGGTCAAGGACGAGAAGGGCTACGAGAGCAGCTCCTCCCTGGCCGGCGTGGGCACCAAGGGCGCGCAGGGCGCGAAGAGTCTGGAGAACGCCGCAGAGGTCGCCGCCGAGATGTGGGTGTACGCCGCCTTCGACCAGGACGAGACCGGCACCCGCAAGGTCTCGAAGGCCAAGGCGTTCACGAGCGAACACGGCATCACCGGATCCGCCGCCTCCGCGACCGTCACGGGCGTGAAGAAGTCGGACAAGTGCTCGTCCGACGGCAAGGCCTACACCGTCGCCTACAAGGCGGGCAACGGCGACTACGCGATCTGGTGCCTCTACGCCGCCAAGGGCCTGAAGGACGAGGTCTCGGACGCGACCATCAAGAAGATCATGAGTACGCTGCGCCCGCTCGAGTCCTCCTGATCCGTGCCCGGACGGGCTGCGCCGGCCGGGGCCGCGCTCCCCGGCGACAGCCCAAACGTGCCCGTCCTGCCCCTGCGGCCACCGCGCCGCAGGGGCGGCTGTCGGCCGCACACCGCTGACCGCCGCGCCCACCACGCCGTCCCGGTGG
>DOWQ01000396.1 GCA_003519485.1 Streptomyces sp.
TCGCGGCGCTCGCGGGCGGCCGCCTCCGCCTCCGCTCCCGCGCGCGCGGGGAGCCGGGCGGCCGCGGCGTACCGTTCAGGGTCGGCCAGTACCTCGGGCGGGAAGGTGAAGACCGCGTCGCCCGCCTCGGGCAGGCCGCTGTTCTGCATCAGGACGGTGATGCGCAGTCCGCCACCCTGCACCATCCGGTGCACGGTGCCCGGGGTGAACCAGGCGACGCTGCCGGCCTCGAGCGGAATGTCGCGGTAGCCGTCCGGGGACAGCGCCTGGACCGCGCCACGGCCGCCGGTGACCACGTACGCCTCCGTGCACACCAGGTGCAGATGCGGGCTGCCACCGCACAAGCCGTCCGCCGCCTCCCAGTCGTAGGCGGACAGGTGGGACATGCCCACGGCGCCCGGCAGCGGGTACGGCAGGCTCACCACGGAAGCCCCTTCAGGTGTGCGGCCGCGCGGTCGTGGTCCCAGGCGCCGTCGGCCACGACGACGCGGTACCGGTAGCCGAACGACTCCCCCGGCGGCAGCTCGAACTCCTCGAAGAACGCCCAGGAGAACGCCACGGACGGGATGGGCGTGGAGCGGACGAACCAGTGCGAGGGATGGACGGCGTCCGCACCGAGGTTCTCTGGGGCGTGGGCGAAGAGGAGGGTGGAGTGGGCGTCGACGTCGTCGTGCGCCGCGGTGAAGCCGATCCACTCGGCGTCGGCGGCGGGAGTGCCCATGGTGGCCTCGTCGGTGGCGGGTCCGGCGGGGGTGAGGACCTGCCCGCCGGTGAAGTCGCGCGGGCCGCGCCACTGGAGGCCGGTGTAGCCGGCCATCTCGCGGCCCGCGGTGGTCGGGGAGCCGAAGCGCAGCGGCTCGCCGCGGATGTTGGTGAGCCGGATCGACCAGTCGAGGGCGTAGGAGCCGGCGGCGTGGTCGACGGAGTGGACGCGGAATCCGCGCTGTTCGCCGGCCCACTCGGTGCCGTCGTTGGCCACCCAGGTGAGGCTCTCGGTCAGCTCGAACCGGTCGTCCGTACCTGTCACGGTGGTGAACTCGTTGTGCCGCATAAAGCCGACCCGTTCGGGGACGTGCTGGTACCCCTGGTCGGGGCCGAGGTAGGAGACACCACCCCAGAAGTTCTGCCCGGAGAGATGACTCGCGGTCATCTGGAGACCCTTGTGCCAGCGGTGGTCGTGCGGCCGGTAGCCGCTGACCAGCCGGCCGGCGAGGGTACGCAGGGGGTGGACGTACGGCTTGGGCGCCTCGAAGGGGTACGGGTCCGGGCGGTAGACGTAGGAGAGGACCCGGGTGCCGGCGGCGGCGACCTCGATCCGGTCGCCGAAGGTGTGGACGGTGGTCAGAGGCGCGGTCACTGCTGCTCCTTGGCTGCCTTCGGGGACTGGAGTGCCTGATCGGAGTGGTCGCCGTGCATGGCCCGGTAGTACGGATCGCCCGGGGTGATCTCCCCGGCGTACACGGGTCGGCCGGTGAAGGCCGACTTGTAGGAGGCGGCGGCGAATTCGAGCGTGCGCCGCGCGTCGCGCCCGCTGCCCGGCGGACGTACGCCGCGCTCGTGCGCGTCCAGGACGGCGGCCAGCTGCGCGGCGTGCGAACTGGGCACGTCCGCGGCGGGCGTGCGCCACGCGGTGACGCGGGCGTCGTCGTCGAGGCCGGAGCGGGGGGTGTAGGCCCAGCCGTCGTTCTGGTGGCCATACAGATGGGTCAGCTCGACGGTGGCGTCGGCGCAGTCGATACGGATGCGGCTGACCTCGTCGGGCGAGAGGACGCTGTTGACCACGGTGGCGACGGCGCCGCCGTCGAACCGGACCAGCGCGGTGGAGACGTCCTCGCTCTCCACGTCGTGGACGAGGCGGGCGGCCATGGCGCGGATCTCGGTCCAGTCGCCGAGCAGGTGCAGCAGCAGGTCGTACTGGTGGATGCCGTGGCCCATGGTGGGGCCGCCGCCCTCGCTGGCCCAACGGCCCCGCCACGGCACGGAGTAGTAGTCGCGGTTGCGGTACCAGGTCGTCTGGCAGTGCGCGACGAGCGGGGCGCCGAGCGCGCCGCCGGTGATCAACTCGCGGGCGTGTACGGCGCCCGAGCCGTAGCGGTGCTGGAAGACGACGGACGCGTAGCCCGGCGCGGCCTCCTCGACCGCGGCGATCTCGTCGTACTCGGCCAGCGAGAGGCACAGCGGCTTCTCGCACAGCACCCAGGCGTCTGCCTTGAGCGCCTGGATGGTCTGCTCGCGGTGGAGCGCGGGCGGCGTGCCTATCAGCACCAGGTCGGGGCGTACGGCGTCCAGCATCGCGCCGAGGTCGGCGAAGCCCTGGACACCGGGCATGCCGGCGTTGCCGGCCGTCTGCAGGAAGGCGGCGAGCCGGCTGGGGTCGACGTCCACCGCCGCGACCAGCTCGGCTCGTTCGGGATGCGCGCGCAGGGCGGCCAGATGGGCCCCACTGGCGATGCCGCCGGTGCCGACGGCGGCGACGCGCAGACGGGGTGGCGTGGGTGGCATGCGGAGCTCCTCGCATCATGGGAAAGCGCTTGCAACGCTTTGACTCTAGGTTGAAGTGATCGATCACTCAAGGGGTGCTCCCGCGCTCAGCCGCCGGCGGCCGCGATGGAGTCCTCCAGCTCGGCGACGAACGTCTCGGCCGCTTCACGGGGGCCGGCCTCCTTGGTCAGCACGCGCTGGTACTGCCGCTGGAGCAGGGCGTCGATGTCGCTGGCGCCCTTCGGGGTGAGCGGCGGGGTGTCGCCCACCCTGCCGGCCATCTCCTCCTGGAAGGCCAGCACCTGCCTGCCGCCCTTGTCCAGCGCCGGCCGCAACGCCTTCTTGGCGGCCGGATTGCCCGGTTCGCCGCGTTCGAGGCCGAAGATCTTGGCGACGCGGGGGTCGTTGGTCAGGAAGTCGATGAGCAGCGCGGCCTCGGCGGGGTGCTCCGTCGTCGACGCCGCCGACCAGTACATGGTGGGCTTGAGGTACTGGAAGCCCTTGCGGGTATCCGAGTTGGTGGGCCAGTCGGCCAGGGCGTAGTCGAACTTGGGCGCCGCCTCCTTGTAGGAGGTGAACTGCCCTGCGGGGATGAAGCTCATGGCCGTCTTGCCCTGCACCATGTCGCCCTGGTCCAAAGGCAGGCCGTTCATCTCGAGCATGTGGCTGACGGACGGCGCGGCGTCGCTCTCGATCCAGTCGAGGATGCGCTGCCAGTGGGCGGCCAGGACCTTGGTATCGAGGGCTACCTCTCCCTGGGCGTTGAAGATCTGGTTGCCGTTCTGGCGGGCCCAGACGTTGAGGCTGAAGGAGTCCTGGCCCGTGGGGCTGATGCCGTGCACCTTGCCGCCCGACGCCTTCCTCAGCTGCAGGGCCGCCTGCCTGAAGTCGGCCCACGACCAGTTGTCGGTGTCGGGCACCTCGACGCCGTACTTCTTGAACAGCGTGGTGTTGATGAGGATGCCGTTGGTCGTGGCGCCCACCGGCACCGCGTACGGGGTCTTGCCGACCAGGCCGGATTCGAGGGCCTTGGCGTCCAGCGCCGAGGTGTCCAGGAACTTCTTCACGGTGGAGAGGTCCAGCAGCGCGCCGCGAAGGGCGTACGCGGAGAGGTAGAGCTGGTCGAGCTGGTTGACGTCGGGCATGTCGCCGCTGGCGGTGGCAGTCGCCAGCCGGTCCCAGTAGCCGGCCCAGTCCGAGTACGACGGCTTGACGTCGATGTTCGGATGCTCCTGCTCGAACAGCTTGATGGCCTTCTGGGTCGCCTGGTGCCGGCCGTCCGCGCCCCACCAGTTGAAGGAGATGCTCACCTTGCCTTTGGACAGCTTGGGGTTCTTCACCGGCTCGGCGCCCACGCCGCAGGCGGCGAGGACGACGCCGGTGGTGGCAGCGGCGATGGCCGTGCGCACGCTCTGCCGCACACCCCGTCGCGCACGAAGAATCATGTTCGTCCCTCTCTCGCTCTGTCTTGTCGATCGCGTCCGCCGGCCGGCCTATTTGCCGCCGGTGGTGGCGATGCCGCGGAGCAGGAACCGCTGGCCGAACAGAAACACCAGGAACACCGGAACCAGCGAGACGACGCTCATGGCGAACATGGCGCCGAAATCCGAGGTCGTCTGGGCGTCGATGAACGACCGCAGCGCCACGGGCACCGTGTACTTCTCCGGCTCGGTGACGAAGATCAACTGGGTGAAGAAGTCGTTCCAGGTCCACAGGAAGGTGAAGATGGCGGCGGTGGCCAGGGCCGGAACCATCAGCGGCAGCATGATCTGGGCGTAGATCCGGCCGTGGCCGGCCCCGTCGATCCGGGCCGCCTCGTCCAGCTCGCGCGGGATACCGCGGATGAACTGGACCATCAGGAAGATGAAGAAGGCGTCCGTCGCCAGGAACTTGGGCACGATGAGCGGCAGATACGTGTTGATCCAGCCGATCTGGGCGTAGACGACGTACTGCGGAATGATCAGTACGTGGATCGGTAGCATGATCGTGATGAGCATGATCGTGAACGCGACCGGTTTGGCGCGGAAGCGCAGCCGCGCGAACGCGTACGCCGCCATCGAGCACGAGATCAAGTTGCCGATCACCGAACCGAGCACGACCAGCAACGAGTTCAGCAGATAGGTGCTGAACGGGTAGCTGAGCGCGTCCCAGCCCGTGGGGTAGTGGTCGAAGTCGAAGGTGTCCACGAACAGGCCGAAGTTCTTGAAGATCTCGTCGTTCGGGCGCAGCGCGCTGGCCACCATCCACAGCAGCGGATAGAGCATGAGGAAGCAGACGGCAATCAGGCCGGTGTGCTTGAGGACGCTGATCACGCGCCGTCGGGGGGGGGCGCCGGGGACGGCGGGGACTGCTAGTGGAGGAACGATCCGGCTCCGGGAGGGACTCGGGCCGCCGAGCGGTCTGCAACGCGTCAGTCATTGTAGAAAACCCAATACTTCGAGGCCCAGAAGTTCAGCGCCGTGAAGGCACCGATTATGATCAGCAGCAGCCACGCGAGAGCCGACGCGTAGCCCATCCGGAAGCTCGTGAAGCCCTCTTGGTAGAGGTAGAGGGAGTAGAACAGCGTCGAATCTCTCGGCCCGCCGGTCCCGTTGGAGACGATGAACGACTGGGTGAACGACTGGAAGCTGCCGATGATCCCGAGTACGAGATTGAAGAAGATGATCGGCGTGAGCAGCGGCAGGGTGATGGAGAACAACTGCCGTGTACGGGACGCGCCTTCCGTCGCGGCGGCCTCGTACAGCTCACGCGGGAGCTGCCGAAGGCCGGCGAGGAAGATCACCATCGGCGCGCCGAAGGTCCACACGTGCAGGACAATCAGGCTGTTGAGCGCCATGTCCGGGTCGGAGATCCAGCCGGAGCCCTCCAGGCCGATGTTGACCAGGAAGCGTGTCACCAGTCCCTCGTTGCCGAACATCAGCCGCCACAGGATGGCGATGGCCACGCTCGTACCGAGCAGCGAAGGCAGATAGAGGATGGACCGGTACAGCGGCAGGCCGCGCACGCCCCGGTCGAGCAGCAGCGCGAGGGCCAGGGCGAGGGTCAACTGCAGCGGCACGGACGCGATCACGTAGACGAAGGTGACTTCGAGGGAGTGCCCGAGCCGCTCGTCCGAGAGCATCCGCCGGATGTTGTCCAGGCCGGTGAACTCCGGGTCCTGGAGCAGGTTGTAGTCCGTGAACGCGAGATAGAGCGACGCGATCATCGGCCCGACGGTGATGCCGAGGAGGCCCACCAGCCAGGGAGCGAGGAAGGCCGCGGCGGCCTTGTTGTCAGGCGTCTCGTCACGCTTTCCGCCCGTGCTCAGCCGCGTACGCGACCGCCGGATCGACCGGAACTCCCCCAGCGCACTCATCCGACGCCACCCTGCTCGGTGGCCGGGGCCGCCCGTACGGCCTGACGGTGCGTGTTCGCACACATACGGCTCATCTCCTCCCAGGGGAACGAAAGTGCTTGCGCGCGCGCCCAGAAACGGCGAACGACGCCGATGGTGCGTGACCCTAGGGATTAAGTGATCGATCACACAAGGGTTTTGCACCACTTTTCCCGCAGGGGAAGTAAGCGGTTACTGTGCAGGTGGTACGGGCAAAGGTCAAGGGGGTGCGCGGCAGACGACCGCCGCCTGTGCGCGCCGTGCGCGCTCGGCGCCCCGAGCGGTCAGGCGGACCCGGGCGGTCAGGCGGCGGGGCGCGCGGGCGCCGGGCCCGTGGACTCCCGCAGGATGACCCGGTTG
>DOWQ01000306.1 GCA_003519485.1 Streptomyces sp.
CTCACTGGTGAAGCCACCATCTCGCGGCGCGATACGACATCACCGGATCAAATCCGCATCACGGGATGAAACAAAGGGATAAAACGACCTCTAAGCGGAGGTCACCCACGTGTCCGCTGTCCGCTGTCCGCTGTCCGCTGTCCGCTGTCCGCTGTCCGCTGTCCGCACTACTCTGCGGGAGTCCACCCACGTGGCCGCCGTCATCATCTCTGCCATGGCGTCAGCTGTCGGCGCTTCCTCGCTGCCTCCCAGGTCGTACGGTCTCTTCCGCGACATCTGATCGACGAGTGCCGCCGAGCCCCTTCCGGCCGGCAGGATGCGAGGCAGGAGGGGCGGCGCGGGAATACGCAGGGGGCGGCCATGCTCCGAACCGGCCGCCGAGACGTCGGCGCAGGCTCCGCGTCACGCGACGCCGGCCCGCGCATGGCATTGCTCTACCGCCGCCCGTGGGTTGCGGGCGTAGCTGCCGTCGCCGAACAGCTCGAATGTCATGCAACGGTCATACCCTCGGCGTTCGAGGGCCGACAGGTAGTCGGCCAACGGCAGCTCGCCGTCTCCCCAGGCGAGGTGCCCGGCGGGACGCCCGTCGATGAGGTGTACGTGCCGGATCCGGTCGCCGAGCGCCTCGAAGGCATCGTCGACGCCTTCACCGGCGACAGCCATCGTCACCGTGTCCAGGACGGCACCGAGGTTCGCCGCGCCGATCTCGTCGAGCATGGCTGCGAGGGTGCGGGAGTCGTTGACCAGGTTCGACTCCACGCGCTGCAGCGGTTCGAGCACACACTCCACACCGAGTGTGCCGGCGTGAGCGGTGATCTCACCGATCGCGTCGACGGAGCGGCGCCACGCCGCGTCCGGGGCTTCGTTCTCGTAGCCACGACCAGAGGTCAGGAAAAGCAGTTCCGCGCCGAGTTCGACGCACAGTTCGGCCGCGCGGCGGAACATGGCGATGCTGTCGGTGCGGAGCCACTCGACAGGTGAGGCCACGTTGACCGGATACATCACCTGCTCGGGGGTGAGGCAGTGGGCCGCGAGTCCGCGCGCCTCGATGCGGCGGCGGATGCTCCGTGCGTCGGCGTTGCCGAGCTGCGGATGTGGAGATGCGGGGCGATGCCCCACAGCTCGAGCTTCTCGCGCCCGAGGTCGGCCGCGTCGTCGAGGAATGTGTCGAACGGCAGGTGCTGATAGGCGAAGTTGGATCCGGTGAACTGCCCGGAGAAGAGGGCCATGAGAGCTCCTGTCATAGGTGGCGCGCGGTCACTTTCCGATGCCGTCGGCGAGTCCCTTGACGATGTAGCGCTGGCCGAAGAAGAACAGCAGCACCACCGGTACCGCGGCGATCGCCATTCCGGCGAAGACGACGGGAAAGTCGGTGCCGTGCTTGCTCATGAGGCTGGTCAGCCCGACCGGGAGGGTCTGGACGTCGCTGCCGTTGGTGAACACCATCGCGAAGAGGTATTCGTTCCAGGCGAACAGGACATGCAGCAGGACGGTCGAGGTGATGATCGGCTTGCACATCGGCAGGATGATCCGCCAGAACGCGGTCCAGCGGCCGGCGCCGTCGATCTCGGCCGCCTCGTCGACCTCGCGCGGGAGGTCGATCATGTAGGCACGGATGAGGAAGGTGGTGAACGGGACGCGGAAGGCCGTGTACAAGATCAGCAGCGCCCAGAAGCTGTTGTACAGGCCCATCGCCTGGAACATCTGCACCAGCGGTACGAGTGCCACGGTAGGCGTGAGCATGAGACCGCCGAGGATGACGGCGGTGAGCACCTTGTTGAGCGGGATGTTCACCCGGGTGAGTCCGTACGCGGCCCAGGCGCTGATGAAGACGGTCGCGATCGTCGAGGTCACCGTGACGAGCACACTGGCCATGAGGTAGTCGCTCACCCCGCGGTTCCAGGCCTTCTGGTAGTTCTCGAAACTCCAGGTGCCGGGGAGCGCGAAGGGGTTGTCGAAGAGTTCGGCGTTGGTCTTGAACCCGTTGAGGAGCATCCACAGCAGCGGATAGAGCACGACCACCGCCAGGCCGAGCAGGAAGGCCCACATGAACAGGCGCGTGAGCACGCCGAGGAAGCCGAGACGAGTCACCATTCCACCCTTTTCCTACGGGTGATCCACAGCTGCGCCAGGGCGATGGTGAGCGTGATCACGAAGAGCACGGTGCCGATCGCCGCGGCCGACCCGAAGTCGTTGCGTACGAAACCGTTGCGGTACAGCCAGGTGCCGAGGACCTGGGTCGAATTGTTCGGGCCGCCACTGGTCATCACCATGACCTCGTTGAACACCTGGAAGGCGCCGGAGACCGTCACCATCATCATGAGCCCGGTCATCTCGCGCACCAGTGGCAGCGTCACCTGGAAGAAGCGGCGGACGGGTCCGACGCCGTCGAGGGCAGCCGCCTCGTAGAGCTCGGTAGGGATGCGCTGGATCGCGATGGCGAAGAGCAGGGTGCAGTAGCCGAAGCCCTGCCACTGGCTCATCGCGATGATCGCGAACATCGCGGTGCTCTCCTGCCCCAGCCACGACCGGGCGTACTCCCCCAGTCCCACCGTGTCGAGCACATGGTTGAGCAGGCCGATGTTGGGCTCATAGACGAAGTAGAAGAGCAGTCCCGCAACGGTCAGGGAGATGGCCGAGGGGATGAAGTAGACGGCGCGGAGGCCGCGCTGCCACCGGTCGCTGCGGACGCTTTCCACGAGCGCGGCGAGCAGCAGCGCGCCGAAGACCTGGAACACGATGGACAGGACCGCGTACCAGAGGTTGTTGGCGAACGACGACCAGAAGACGGGGTCGCCGGCGAGTCGGCGGTAGTTCTCCAGGCCGACGTACTCCTGGCTTCCGCTGTAGATGTCCCAGGTGAGTACGGAGAACCCGAAGTTCTGCACAAGTGGCAGGTAGACGAACACTCCGAGCAGGACGAGGGCCGGAACGACCCAGGCCAGCCCGAGCGCCGTACGGCACATGGTGCGCACCGGCATGTTTCCCTTCGGCAGCGCGGGCTACTTGGCGGACTCGGAGGCCCGGCGCACGCTCGCGAGTACCTTCTCGGGAGACATGCCGCCGCTGATCAGCGCCTCGCCGCCGGCCAGCCAGGCATCGGCGACCTCGGGAGCGGTCACCATGTCGAGCCATCCGACCAGGCCCGGCGCCTTGTTGACCTTGTCGATGCCCTCGAACACGGCCTTGCTCGACGTCTGAGGTGTGACGGCCCCGACCACCGTGCTGGGCTGGCCGTACGGCGGTGAGGAGAGGGTCTTGGCGTTCTTCGGTTCCGTCACGAACTTCATGAAGTCGACGGCGAGGGCGGCGCGCGGCGACCGCGCGTTGACGAAGTAGCCCTCCGGTGCTCCCTCGATCACCTTCGGGTCGCCCTTCGCGCCCTGCGAGGCGGGCAAGGGGAAGATCCCCAGGTTCTCGGGTTCGAGGGCCCCGCCTGCGGTCGCGTTGTCGAACTCGAGGACCTCCTGGTAGTACATCGCTGCTTTGCCACGGCCGAACGCCTCCTGCGCCGACGTGTAGAGAACGCCGTTGGTGCCGCCGCGGGTGTCCGTGCACGTGTCGACGAGGGTTTTGAACCGCTCAAGGGCGGTGATGTAGCCCGAGTCCTCGAGCGTCGCCGTCTCGGGTTTGCTGTCCGCTTCCCGGGCGGCGGCCGGCACGTGGTGCGCGAAGAGCTGCTGCAGGTAGTGCAGGGCGGGCCAGCCGTCCTTGTTGCCGAAGGCGATGGGTTCGTATCCGGCCTCGCGGAGGTCGGCGCAGCTGCCGATCAGCTCCTCGAAGGTGGTGGGGACCTTGACGCCGGCCTTGTCGAACGCGGCCTTGTTGTAGCCCATGAACTTGCCGTTGTTGTAGAGCGGTATCCCGTAGTACTTGCCGTCGTGGGCGAAGGCGGACAGGGACGACCTGCTGAAGCTCTTCCCCCACTCCGTGTCGGGGCCGATGACCTCGGTGAGGTCCGCCGCCCGGCCGCCGCGGACGAAGTTGTCGGCCCAGTTCCCGGTCCAGGTGAAGTAGATGTCGGGGAGGGCGTTGGAGGCGGTGAGCGTCTTGGTCTTGTCCTTGATGCTCTGGTCGGTCTCCTGGATGAGCTCCACCTCGACCTTGGGGTGCTTCCGCTCGTACGCCGCGGCCAGGTCCTCGAAGTAGGGACTGAGCGGGTCGCCCGCGAACTTGGTCAGGATGCTCAGGGTGCCGGAGAACTCCGGCTCGGCGCCGACATCGGCTGCCGGTGCTTTCGCCGGCCCGGCGAAGCAGCCGGTGAGGGCGAGCGCCGAGACCCCGAAGAGTGCCGCGTATCTCGTCATCGCACGAGCGCGCATGGGCTTCCTTATCTCTCGGGACGGGACCGCCGGTGCCGCAGGGCACCATGGATCCGCCGCGGGTTCCGTGACATGGACCGGTTGTGTGCGGCGACTGTACAGAGAATCTGATACCGGTACCAGAGTTGTGCACGAGAACTTCCGGCGGCCGGAGCGGATGCACCCCGAAGTCCTCGGAATAAGACCTGAAGATCAAGCGTATGCGCAGGTTAGAGGCGTATCGAGCGAGCAGCCCACACACCCGGGGACCCGTCCGGTGTTGACGGGCCCCGATCCCGTGTGCCAGCGTGAGGGCCGCGTGATACCGGTATCAGGTCGCTCGGCGCCGCCGGCCGCACCCTCCTGAAAGGACCCGCAGATGCTCGGATTCAACGAGCCGGAAGTTCTCTCCCAACTGGCGAGCACGGTGGCCCTGCGCCCCCGCATCGAAGAGCTCGCCGACCGCCTCGTGGACGAGGGGTTCGACAATCTCTTCCTCGTGGGCGCGGGCGGCACCTACGCCCAGATGTGGCCGTACGAGCAGTTCGCCCGGGGCCGTTCGGCACTCCCCGTGCGTGCCGTGATCGCCGCCGAGCTGGTCGCCTGCGGCGATGCCACGCTCGGCGAGCGTTCGGTGGCCGTCTTCACCTCCGTGTCGGGCACGACGGAGGACAGCCTCAGCGCCATCGAGTTCTGCCGGTCCAAGGGCGTCCGCACGATCGCCTTCACGGGCTACGCCGACTCCCCCGTCGCCAAGAGTGTCGACGTCGCTCTGGTGTCGGAGCCGAAGGCCTGGCCGTTCGACCCCCAGATGCTGCTGTTCATGGGCCGGTTGCTCGCGCGGCGGGACGAGTTCGCGGGCTACGAGAAGCTCGCCGACGAGCTCGCCGGTGTCCCCCGCGTCCTCGTCGACGTGGCGAAGCAGGCCGACCCGTCCGCAAGCGCCTTCGCCGAGTCCCACAAGGACACCGACTACCACTTCCTCGTCGGTGGCGGAAATCTGTGGGGATTCACGTATCTCTACTCCATGTGCATCCTCGAGGAGATGCAGTGGCTGCGCACCACGCGCGTACACAGCGCTGAGTTCTTCCACGGCTCGCTGGAGCTGATCGAGCAGGACACGAGCGTGATCATCTTTCAGGGGGAGGACGAAACCCGGGCACTGACCGACCGCGTCGAGGCCTTCGCCAACCGCATCTCCCGTGACGTGACCGTCTTCGACACCCGTGACTACGCGCTGGAAGGCATCAGCCCGGAGTTCCGCGGCCTCCTCGCGCCGCTCGTGCTCGACACCGTCATGGGCAGGGTGAGCAAGCACCTCGAGCGGGTGCGCGACCACTCGCTCGACCTGCGGCGCTACTACCGCGTCATGGACTACTGAGCCGATCAGCCCGTCGTCCCCGCCCGGTTGCCCTTCCGGCGGGGACGGCGGGCTCCGCGCGGTCCCGACAGCGCCCGGCCCTCGCGGGCCCGTCGCACGGCGCCACCGCCGGAAACGACCGCGCCCGTACGGCGGTGCCCCCC
>DOWQ01000576.1 GCA_003519485.1 Streptomyces sp.
AGTGCCAGCCCGATCCCCCGCCGGCCGCCGTGCGCGGGCGGCTCTTTGGTGGACCAGCCCTCGGTGAAGACGGCCTCGCGCTCCTCCGCCGGTACGCCCGGGCCGGAGTCGCGTATCCGCAGCACCGCCGTCCGGCCGTCGGCCCGCAGCTCGACCTCGACGGCGGCCTCCGGGGTGCCGGCCGCCGCGTCCAGCGCGTTGTCGACGAGGTTGCCGACCACGGTCACCAGGCCGCTCGGATCCACCACCCGGTCCGGCAGCAGGCTGCCCGCGGCGACGCTCAGGGCCACCCCGCGCTCGGCGGCCACGATGGCCTTGCCGACCAGCAGGGCGGCGAGCAGCGGGTCGTGCACGCGTTCGGTCACTTCTTCGGCGGTCGCGCGGTGCACCCCGACGGTCTCGGTGATGAACTCGGTCGCCTCCTCGTACAGCCCGAGCTCGAGCAGACCCAGCAACGTGTGCATCCGGTTGGCGTGCTCGTGGTCCTGTGCCCGGAGCGCGTCGATCAGGCCGCGCGTGCCGTCCAGCTCGCGGCCGAGCCGCTCCAGCTCGGTCCGGTCGCGGAGGGTGGCCACCGCGCCGCCGTCGTCGGTCGGCATCCGGTTGGCGACGAGCACCCGGCTGCCGCTGACGGTCAGCAGGTCGTCGCCGGTGACCCGGCCGGCCAGGACGTCGGTGGTGCGGCCCGCGCCGAGCACGTCGTCCAGCGGCAGCCCGGTGTCCCGGGGGCCGAGCCCGAGGAGCCGCTGCGCCTCGTCGTTGACCAGCCGGATTCGGCCGTGCCGGTCGAGGGCCACGACGCCCTCCCGGATGCCGTGCAGCATCGCCTCGCGCTCGGCGAGCAGCGAGGAGATGTCGGAGAAGGCGAGGTCATGGGTGCGGCGCTGGAGCCGCCGGGAGACCATGTACGCGGCCAGCGCCCCGGCCGCGAGCGCGCTGCCCGCGTACGCCAGGAGGCCCGGCACGGCCGAGACGAGCCGGCCGCGCACGGTCTCGTACGCGATGCCGACGGACACGGCGCCGACGATGCGGCCGTCGTCCGCCCGCAGCGGCACCTTGCCGCGGGCCGACCGGCCGAGGGTTCCCTCGTCGATCTGCATGACCTGCTGCCCGTTCAGCGGACGGCTCGGGTCGGTGGAGACATGCCGGCCGATCCGCTCCGGGGAGGTGTGCGACCAGCGCACCCCGTTCGTATCCATGATCACGACATACTCGGCGCCGGTGGACCGCCGGATCCGTTCGGCCTCGGACTGCACCGGGCCGTCGGGGGAGGGCCGGGAGGACAGCAGCGTCTCGTCCAGACCGGGGCGGGCGGCGGTGGTCTGGGCGATGGCCAGCGCGCGCCGCATGGCCTGGTCGTCGAGCTGGTCGCTGAGCGGAGCGAGGAACAACCCGGTGGCGAGGGTGGTCACTCCCGCGGTGATGGCCAGCTGCATGAGCAGGACCTGGGAGAACACCCGCCGGGGCCAGCCGATGCGCCGGCGGGCGGCCGGGGGCGTGGTGGCACGCCCGGTCCGGTATGTCGCAGCACTCATGCAGGCGAAGCTAAACGCTCGGGGGCGGTACCCCGTAATCCGTCTCAGCTCGTGGTGGCGGTGGCCTCGCGGACAGCGGTCACGTCCAGCCGCAGCGGACTGACCGGCACGGCGCCGCAGCTCTCGGGGCGGGGCGGCTCCGAGGCGCCCCGGGCGATGTCCACGAGCCAGTCGCGGCCGTCGGTGTGCCGTACGGACACGGTCCAGCCGCCCGCGCGGTCCGCGGTGTGCGGGACGGACAGCGCGTCCGCACCGCTCTCCCCGGTGTGTTCCCGCACGGCCAGGTCCGCGGCCTGGGCGGGCCGGTCCCAGGCGGAACGGCCGCGGGCGCCGGCGGTGACGATCCGGCCGTCGCGCGCGGCGTGCAGGATCTCCTTGACGCCGTGGGCGGTGGCGTGGCCGTAGGCATAGCCGTACGGGAGTACGAACAGGGTGGGTGAGAAGCGGTGGCCCCCGATGTGAGTGACCTCCCAGGTGGACTCGCCGCCGGCCACGAGCTCGGCGGCCAGCGGACGGCCGCGCAGGGCGCAGCAGCGGTCGCGCTTGCCGTTGGTGCACACCAGCGCGAGCGGCGCGCCCTCGTGTGCTGCCCCGAAACCGCCGTGGCGGCCGGCGCCGAGCGCGGCGAAGTCCAGGCCGAGGAGTTCCGCGGGATCCGTGACCAGCGCCGTACGGACCCAGGAGCGGCCGGGCAGGGTGTGTGCGGCGAAGACGCGGTGCTCGGCATCGGGGCCGTAGTCGGCGTGCCGGCCCGGCCGGCGGATGAGGGCGACCCGTACGCCGCTGTCCCCGGCGGCCGCCTCCAGCGCCCGGCCGACGGCCGGATCGAGACGGCTCGCGGTGAGGGCCTTGACGCCCCAGGGACCGGGCTGCTCGATCAGTAGCCAGGTCGGGGCGGTAGCGGCTGTCCCGGCCAGTGGTTCGGACAGGTTCCGGGAAGCGGTCGCACACGTGCTCACACAGGGGAGCCTAACCTGAGTGATCCGGGACCGCCGTCCGGGGAAGGGCTCACCGGTGGTCGCGTGACGCCGCCCGGATCATGACGAAGCTCACGGCGTGGCCGGCGAAGAGGAAGTACCGAAGTACCGAAGTACCCCACCCGCCACCACAGGCGCCGGGGAACGGGCCTTTCGCCCAAGGCCGTGAAGTTACGGGCTGATCGTCGGGGTCAAGATGTTGATGCTGATGGTGGCCGTGTAGGTCCGGCGGTCGACCCTGAGGCTTTTGTATGCGTATCGGGACAGGGGTCGTTTCACTGCTCGGGGGCTGACGCGGAGGCGGCGGGCGGGCATGAGCTGTTCCAGGACGGCTCGGCCGATCGCTCCGACGAGGTCGATCACGGTGTCGGCGATGACACCCATGGCCTGGACGATCTGGTCGCGGGCGGATTGGAGCGCGACGCTGAAACTGCCCCGGTCCGGATCCGCTCCTGGGGTGGCCTCGGTGGCGTCGGCGATCGCGATCCGCAGGATCTGGTAGGCGCTCAGCAGGGCGTAGACCTCCTGAGCGATGCCGGCCCAGGTTTTGGAGCGCAGGACCCGGCGGCCGAGCATCGACTTCTTGATCGCGAAGTAGGCGGATTCCACTTCCCATCGCTCGTGATAGAGGCTGACCAGGTCGGATGCCGGATAGCGGTGGTGATGCAGGAGATTGGTGGCCAGCCGGTAGAGCCCGGTCCGGCGGCCCTGGCTGGTGGTGATGGTGATCTCGCACTCGATGATGCGGACCTCGGTGTCACCGAAGCGCGAGAGGTAGGAGCCGTCGTCGCAGCGGCCCAGGACGGGCGGCTTGCGGGCGGCCGAGACGCGCGCCAGAAAAGCGGCTTCCGTGACGGCGACGGCGGTCAGGAAGGTGTTGGAGGAGAAACCCCGGTCCAGCAGGACGATCATTCCTGCGCGAAGGGAGCGCGTCAGCCGCTGGCCGTAGACGGTCTCGCTGCTGGAGCGGGGGCCGAAGGCGGCGTCCAGGACCGCCCGGGTTCCGCAGGCCACCAGCGCGGTCAGGCAGATCTGCGGGTAGCCGGAGGCCGCGTACTGGTTGGTGCTCTTGCCCGGACGGGCCCGGTGCAGCGGGCTGTCGGGGACGTCGAGGTAAGTGCCGTCGATCGCGACGGTCAGCAGTCCCTTGCAACGGGCGCCGTTGGTACGGATCGCCGTGGCCGGTCCGCGCAGCAGGTCGAACAGGGCCCGCATGGGGCGCACCCCGAGGCGGGTGCGGGCATCCCAGAGTGCTGTGCCGGTGATCTTCACGACCGGTATCGCCTCCAGTGCGGCGGTCAGCTTGCGCCAGACGGCCGGATAGCCGCAGTCCTCGAACAGGGCCGCGGCCAGCAGGAGATAGATCACCACCCGGGCGGGGATCTTCCGCAGGCGCTGCTGGACAGCGCCGGTCTCGGCCAGGGCCGCATCGACCATCTCGAACGGGACGATCTGGGTGAGTTCCCCCAGGTGGCCGGGGGCGAACAGGCCCGTGGCTACCGTGATTTCACGTGTAATGACACACTGATCGGACAGCGGAGCCTCCGGTGCTGTGAACGGCTGTCTTGGTCGACTGCCAGTTCTACCGGGGCTCCGCTTCTCACGTCTGTGCCCACCGCAGATCAGAACGCCCTTGCCAAAGCGTCCGGAGCCGTAACTTCACGGCCTTGGCCTTTCGCCCGATGAGTCCATGTCGCGTCTTCTTGCGTCGGTCAGGCCGGGCGAGTCGTCCGGCGGACGTGCGGACCCTTTGGTTCCGCACGCCCCTGCCCTGGCGGCTTCAGGCTGTCCGGGGCGCCCCATATCCTGGACGTCACCCCCGACCGAGGACGGAGACGCCCCCATGGCCAGGCAGCGGATACCGGTGATCGTGCTCGCGGGCTTCCTGGGGTCGGGCAAGACGACTCTGCTCAACCACCTCCTGGGCAACAGCGGGGCCACCCGGATCGGCGCGATCGTGAACGACTTCGGCAGCATCGAGATCGACGCCATGGCCGTCGCCGGCCAGGTCGACACGATGGTTTCGCTGGGCAACGGCTGCCTGTGCTGCGCGGTCGACGCCGGCGAGTTGGACGGATTCCTGGACCGGCTCGCCCGCCCGGCGGGCCGGGGCCTCCCCGCCGGGGGCAGCGGCGGGATCGACGTCATCGTGGTCGAGGCGAGCGGACTGGCCGAACCGGCGGAGGTCATCCGCATGATCCTGGCCAGCGACAACGAACACATCGTCTACGGCGGCCTCGTGGAGGTCGTCGACGCCGCGGAATTCTCCCGGACCCGGGCCGCCCACCCCGAACTCGACCGGCATGTCGGCATCGCCGACCTCGTGGTGCTCAACAAGGCGGACCGGATCGGCGACGAGGCGTGCCAGGACCTCCTCGGCACGCTCACAAAACTCGCCCCCGGCACCCCGGTGATCCCCGCGTCGCACGGCCGTATCGACCCCGAGCTGCTCTTCGACCGGCGGGTGCGTGAGGTGCGCGAGGAGGCGGTGCGGCAGCTGTCCTTCGACGACCTGCGCCACGACGACGAGCACGGGGCCGGCGAGCAGGGCTGCAATGAGCAGCAGGGCAGCGGCGGGCACGGGGCCGGCGAGGACCACAGCCGTCATCTGCACGCCGCCTACGACAGCGTCGAATTCACCTCGGAGGAGCCCATGAGCCCGCGACGGCTGATGGACTTCCTCGACAGCAGACCGGACGGGCTCTACCGGATCAAGGGGTACGTGCACTTCGCCGGCGACGGCCACCGGCAGAAGTACGCCGTGCACGCGGTCGGCAGCTTCCTGCGCTTCCACCCCGCGCCCTGGAAGCGGGGCGAACAGCGGGCCACCCGGCTCGTGCTGATCGGCACCGGCGTCGAGGCCGGGACACTGTCGAAGGAGCTGCGGGCCTGCCGGACGGCGGCCGCGCCGCAGGACGCCGGTGACGACCCCAGCATGTGGTGCGTCCTGCGGTACGCGCGCCCCTGACGGGCAGCGGCGGCCGGGCTATGCGGGCCCGGCGACCGCCGCGACCGGCGTATTGAGCGGCAGCCCGGAACCGTCGCGGCGCGGATCCGGCTCCGGAAGCTCCACCGGAGCTCCCGTACGCGTCGCCGCCCGGGCCGGTGCGGGACCCGCCCAGGCGAAGATTAGGCAGTCCTCGCCCTTGAGGAAGCGCTGGCAGCGCACCCCGCCCGTCGCCCGCCCCTTGCGCGGATACTGGTCGAAGGGCGTCAGCTTGGCCGTCTGCTGCACGGAGTCGTCGAGCGTGCCCCGGGCGCCGGCGACCGTGAAGACCACGGCGTCGGCCGCCGGGTCCACCGCGGCGAAGGCGATCACCTTGGCGCCGTCGGCCGGCTTGATGCCCGCCATGCCGCCCGCCGCGCGCCCCTGCGGCCGGACCTGCCCGGCCGGGTAGCGCAGCAGCTGCGACTCATCGGTGATGAAGACCAGGTCCTCCTCGCCGGTGCGCAGCTCCACCGCGCCGACGACCCGGTCACCGTCCTTGAGGCCGATGACCTCCAGCTCGTCCTTGTGGGCCGGGTAGTCGGGCACCACGCGTTTCACGATGCCTTGTTCGGTGCCGATCGCCAGGCCGGGCGAGCTCTCGTCGAGCGTGGTGAGACAGATCAGGTCCTCGCCCTCGTCGAGGGTAAGGAACTCCGCGATCGGGGCGCCGCCCGCCAGGTTCGGGGCCGAGGCGGTGTCCGGCAGCATCGGCAGGTCGATCACCTGGAGCCGCAGCAGCCGCCCCGCCGACGTCACCGCGCCGATCTGCGCCCGGGCCGTCGCCGGCACGGCGGACACGATCACGTCGTGCTTGACGCGCTTGGTCGATCCGCCATCGAGCGGCTCGCCGTTGGCCGTACGGGCCAGCAGGCCGGTGGAGGACAGCAGCACCCGGCACGGGTCGTCCGCCACCTCCAGCGGGACCGCGGTCACCGGGGCGTCCGCGGACTCCAGCAGCACCGTGCGCCGGTCGGTGCCGAACTTCTTCGCCACTGAGGCCAGCTCCGACGACACCAGCTTCCGCAGCTCGGCGTCGGAGTCGAGGATCCGGGTCAGCTCCTCGATCTCGGTGTTGAGCCGGTCCCGCTCCGACTCCAGCTCGAGCCGGTCGAACTTCGTCAGCCGGCGCAGCGGCGTGTCGAGGATGTACTGCGTCTGGATCTCGCTCAGCGAGAAGTGCGCCATCAAGGACTGCTTCGCCTCGGCGGAGTTCTCACTCGACCGGATGATTCTGATGACCTCGTCGATGTCGATCAGCGCGACGAGCAGGCCCTCGACCAGATGCAGCCGGTTCCGGCGCTTGGTGCGGCGGAACTCGCTCCGCCGCCGGACCACCTCGAAGCGGTGGTCGAGATAGACCTCCAGCAGCTCCTTGAGCCCCAGCGTCAGCGGCTGGCCGTCCACCAGCGCGACGTTGTTGATGCCGAAGGACTCCTCCATCGGGGTGAGCTTGTAGAGCTGCTCCAGCACCGCCTCGGGGTTGAAGCCGTTCTTGATCTCGATGACCAGCCGCAGGCCGTGCGCCCGGTCGGTCAGGTCCTTGACGTCCGCGATGCCCTGGAGCTTCTTCGAGCCCACCAGGTCCTTGATCTTGGCGATGACCTTCTCCGGGCCCACCGTGAACGGCAGTTCCGTGACGACCAGGCCCTTGCGGCGCGGCGTCACATCCTCGACGACCGCCGTCGCCCGGATCTTGAAGGTGCCGCGGCCGGTCTCGTACGCGTCCCGGACGCCCTTGAGCCCGGCGATACGGCCGCCGGTCGGCAGGTCGGGGCCGGGCACGAAGCGCATCAGCGTCGCCAGGTCGGCGCCCGGGTGCTTGATCAGGTGCCGGGCGGCGGCGATCACCTCGCCGAGGTTGTGCGGCGGCATGTTCGTCGCCATGCCGACGGCGATGCCCGAGGCGCCGTTCACCAGGAGGTTCGGATACGCGGCCGGCAGGGTCACCGGCTCCTGCTCCTGGCCGTCGTAGTTGGGGCCGAAGTCGACGGTGTCCTCGTCGATCGACTCCGTCATCAGGGAGGTCGCCGCGGCCATCCGGCACTCGGTGTACCGCATGGCGGCCGGCGGGTCGTCGTTGCCCAGCGAACCGAAGTTGCCGTGGCCGTCCACCAGCGGGAGGCGCATGGAGAAGGGCTGCGCCATCCGCACCAGCGCGTCGTAGATCGAGGCGTCGCCGTGCGGGTGGAGCTTGCCCATCACCTCGCCGACGACACGGGCGCACTTCACATAGCTGCGGTCCGGGCGCAGGCCCATCTCGTTCATCTGGTAGACGATGCGCCGGTGCACCGGCTTCATACCGTCGCGGGCGTCGGGCAGCGCGCGCGAGTAGATGACCGAGTAGGCGTACTCCAGGAAGGAGCCCTGCATCTCGTCGACGACGTCGATGTCGAGGATGCGCTCCTCGAAGGGCTCCGGAGGCGGGGTCTTCGTACTGCGGCGGGCCATCGCGGCTGCTGCTCCTTAGAACTTCGCTCAGCTTGGGTTGTGACGCGGACCATTGTGGACCCCGGCACGGACAGCGCGATCCACGACCCGTCCGAACCGCACGGTACGGGAACTTCGCCAGGTGTCGGCGCGCTTGCATACAGTGGCAGGACTCACCTCCCGTGCTTCTTCATCCGCGATCGAAGGGACGTACATCCCATGGGTCACACGGCCACGCAACAGGCCGGCTCCGGCGGCCTGACAGCGACCGAGCACCGGCTGGCCAACGGCCTGCGCGTGGTGCTCTCCGAGGACCATCTGACCCCGGTGGCCGCGGTCTGTCTCTGGTACGACGTCGGCTCGCGCCACGAGGTCAAGGGCCGCACCGGCCTGGCCCACCTCTTCGAACACCTGATGTTCCAGGGCTCGGCGAGCGTCAAGGGCAACGGCCACTTCGAGCTGGTGCAGGGCGCCGGCGGCTCGCTCAACGGCACCACCAGCTTCGAGCGGACCAACTACTTCGAGACCATGCCCGCCCACCAGCTGGAGCTCGCGCTCTGGCTGGAGGCCGACCGGATGGGCAGTCTGCTCTCCGCGCTCGACGACGAGAGCATGGAGAACCAGCGCGACGTCGTCAAGAACGAGCGCCGCCAGCGCTACGACAACGTCCCCTACGGCACGGCGTTCGAGAAGCTGACCGCCATGGCCTATCCCGAGGGCCACCCGTACCACCACACCCCGATCGGCTCGATGGCCGACCTGGACGCCGCCTCCCTGGAGGACGCGCGGAACTTCTTCCGTACGTACTACGCGCCCAACAACGCCGTCCTCGCGGTCGCCGGTGACATCGACCCGGAGCGGACCCTCGCCTGGATCGAGAAGTACTTCGGCACGATCCCCACCCACGACGGCAAGCAGCCCCCGCGCGACGGCGCGCTGCCCGGCCGGGTCGGCGAGCAGCTGCGCGAGGTGGTCCGCGAAGAGGTCCCCGCCCGTGCCCTGATGGCCGCCTACCGCCTTCCTGAGGACGGCAGCCGCGCCGCGGACGCGGCCGACCTGGCGCTCACCGTGCTCGGCGGCGGCGAGTCGTCCCGGCTGCACAACCGGCTGGTGCGGCACGATCGCAGTGCCGTCGGGGCCGGCTTCGGCCTGCTGCGGCTGGCCGGCGCCCCGTCTCTCGGCTGGCTGGACGTCAAGGCGTCCTTCGGCGTCGAGGTGCCCGACATCGAGGCCGCGGTGGACGACGAGCTCGCCCGCTTCGCCGAGGAGGGGCCGACCGCGGAGGAGATGGAGCGCGCCCAGGCGCAGCTCGAGCGCGAGTGGCTGGACCAGCTCGCCACTGTCGGCGGCCGCGCGGACCAGCTCTGCCGGTACGCCGTCCTCTTCGGCGATCCGCAGCTGGCGCTGACCGCCGTGCAGCGGATCCTGGACATCACCGCCGAGGAGGTGCGTGCGGTGGCGGCCGACCGGCTGCGCCCGGACAACCGCGCGGTCCTTGTGTACGAGCCGACCGATCCCGAGTCCGGGGCGGAAGCACCTGAGGGCGCTTCCGGCGGGGCCGCTGAGGGCAGTGACAGCACGGACGGCACCGACGGCACCGACGGCACCGACGAGAAGGAGGCGGCGGCCCAGTGAGCGACGCCGGCACGACCATGACGTTCCATCCGCAGCCGGAGGCCGGTGAGCCCACGCCGTGGGCCTTCCCCGCGCCCGAGCGCGACACTCTGCCCAACGGGCTGACGGTGCTGCACTGCCACCGCCCGGGCCAGCAGGTCGTCGCGGTCGAGGTCAATCTCGACGCACCGCTCGACACGGAGCCGGAGGGCATCGACGGCATCGCCACAATCATGGCGCGCGCCCTCTCCGAGGGCACGGACAAGCACACCGCCGAGGAGTTCGCCGCAGAGCTGGAGCGCTGCGGCGCCACCCTCGACGCGCACGCCGACCACCCGGGCATCCGGGTCTCCCTGGAGGTCCCGGCCTCCCGGCTGGCCAAGGCGATGGCCCTGCTCGCCGACGCGCTGCGGGCACCGGCCTTCCCCGACAGCGAGATCGAGCGACTGGTCCGCAACCGCCTCGACGAGATCCCGCACGAGCAGGCCAACCCGGCCCGCCGCGCGGCGCAGGAGCTCTTCAGGGAGCTGTTCCCCGCGGACGCCCGGATCTCCCGGCCCCGGCAGGGCACCGAGGAGACGGTCGAGCGGATCGATGGCGCGGCCGTCCGCGCGTTCTACGAGGCCCACGTCCGGCCCGCGACCGCCACCGTCGTCGTCGTCGGCGCATTCACCGGCATCGCGCTCGCCGAGGTGCTCGCCGACACCCTGGGCGCCTGGACGGGCGGCACCGTCGAGCCGCGTCCCGTACCGGCCGTCACGGGGGACGACACCGGCCGTGTCGTCATCGTCGACCGCCCCGGAGCGGTGCAGACCCAGCTGCTGATCGGCCGCATCGGCCCGGACCGGCACGACCGCGTCTGGGCCGCTCAGGTCCTGGGCGTCTACTGCCTCGGCGGCACCCTCACCTCCCGGCTCGACCGGGTGCTGCGCGAGGAGAAGGGCTACACCTACGGGGTACGGGCGTTCGGCCAGGTCCTGCGCTCCACCGCGGAGGGCACCGGGGCCTCGCTGCTGGCCATCAGCGGCTCGGTGGCCACCGAGGTCACCGGCCCGGCCCTGGAGGACGCCTGGCAGGTGCTGCGCACCCTCGCCGCCGGCGGCCTGACGGACGACGAGCGGGATGTGGCCGTGCAGAACCTCGTCGGCGTCGCCCCGCTCAAGTACGAGACCGCGGCGGCCGTCGCGGGGACGCTGGCCGACCAGGTCGAGCAGCAGCTGCCGGACGACTTCCAGGCGCAGTTGTACTCGCGGCTCGCCGAGACGGGCACGGTGGAGGCCACCGCCGCCGCCGTCAGCGCCTTCCCGGTCGACCACCTGGTGACGGTGCTCGTCGGTGACGCCTCGGTGATCGAGGAGCCGGTCAGGGAGCTCGGCATCGGAGAGGTGAAGGTGGTCAGCGGCTGATCCGCCGTCACCGGCGGGCTTGCGGGCTGTGGGCGACGGCCGGTCCCGGGGCGAGCTTTCCGGCTTCCGGCCCGGGTGACGCCGGAGCCGGGCGGGCTTCCTGCGCCGGGTTCCGGCGCCGGCTTCCGCGCACGCGGTCCGGTGCTCGGTCTCCCGGGTACCGGTGCGTCTTCCGGCCGAGTGCCCGTCACCCGCGCTCCGACTCCGGCTGGTTGACGGCTGTTCACCGTACGGCCGTCCCTGCGGCGGCCCGTACACCTGCGCGAAACGGGACAAGATGCACCCCGGTGCCTTCCGAGGCGCCGGGGTGCTCGCGTTTGTCCGCTTTGCGGGGCAGGCTGCCTGCTTTCCTGTGGGGAACACAACAAAAAGCCCGATTTGTTTGGCGATTGCGTGGCCGTCACTTAGCGTCGGTCCGGTTGTCCGGCCGAGTACGCGCCGCAAACCCGCGGCACCGGGCAGCCATCGCCGAGTCCCACTGGCGCGAGCCAGGGGGAGCCGGGGACCCACCCTCTTTCGCCGCCCGCGGCGCCGGAGGGGCCCATCAAGTCCCTGGGGTGAATCGGACACCTCTCCCGAGGTGCCCGTAGGAGACCTTCCTGCTCCGAACCCGTCAGCTAACCCGGTAGGCGAGAAGGAAGGAAAGGACAGCCGCACCCATGGCGTTGACCCGTCCCGCCGGGAAGCACCGTCGCTCCAGTCGTCTGAGCCGTTCCGGCGCGAACGTCGCCGGCATAGCCACGCTGGCCACCGGAGGCGTCGTGGCCTCCATCACCTCCCAGGCGCTCGCCGCGGACATCGGCGACCGCGGCATGGAGGACACCGGCCTCCGCCAAGCGGTCGTTCTCGGCGACAGGCTCGTCGAGCGGATAGACGACCAGGCCGAGGCTCAGCAGTCCGCCGCCGAGGCCGCCGCCGCCATGGCGCGGGCCGAGGCCGAGGCCAGGCGCGAGGCCGCCCAGGCCCGGCGGATCGCCGACGCACGGGCCAAGGAGGAGCGGCAGGCCGAGGAGCGCGCCGCCCGACAGGCCGAGCGCAAGCGCCTCAACACCTTTGTGCTGCCGGTCGACGGCAGCTACGTTTCCACCGGGTACCTCGCCTCCGGCGCCGCTTGGTCCTCCGGCAGCCACACCGGGGTCGACTTCCACGCCGGCTCGGGCACGTCCGTCCGCTCCGTCGGCTCCGGCACCGTCGTCGAGGCGGGCTGGGGCGGTGCGTACGGCAACAACGTCGTGATCGAGATGGCCGACGGCACCTTCACCCAGTACGGCCACCTCTCCTCCATCGCCGTCTCGGAGGGCGAGATGGTCACCCCGGGCCGGCAGATCGGCCTGGCGGGCAACACGGGCAACTCCTACGGGCCCCACCTGCACTTCGAGGCCCGTACCTCCGCCGACTACGGCTCGCACATCGATCCCGTGGCGTACCTCCGCTCGCACGGCGTCTCCGTCTGACGAACGCGCACCGGTTCTGACGAACCCGGACAGCTGAGGCCCCGGCTCCGGCCGGGGCCTCCTGCGCGCCGCGCGGTGGTACGGCTCGTCGGTACGGCACTTCTGTCCTGGTCGGCCGCTCCGGCCGGCTTGCGTTCGCGCTCTGCCGTCCCGGTCCGCTTGCGTTCGCCCTGCCGTTCCGGCTCGCCTGTGCCCGTCGGGCCGGTTGCGCGCCCACGTATCCGCGCGCCGCTTCGGAATTCCGGCAACAATTCCCGCTTTCTGCAATACAGTTCGGTATGGGTTCGAACAGCGTGCTGCCCGGAATTCCCGTGGAGGTCCGGAAATGCGGAGTCGGATGTGAACGGTGATGCGGTGGGCACCGGCCGCCGCATTCCGGCGCACGCCGTCTGCCGGGCCATCCGCGACGACATCGTCTCCGGCGCGTATCCCTTCGGCAGTCGGCTCACCGAGGAACTGCTCGCCCGTCGCTTCGGCGTCTCCCGGATGCCCGTGCGGGAGGCCCTGCGGACCCTGGAGTCCGAGGGCTTCGTGACGACCCGGCGGCACGCCGGAGCCTGCGTCGCCGAGCCGACCGAGCAGGAGGCCGCGGACCTGCTGGAGATCCGGGCGCTGCTGGAGCCGTTGGGTGCGGCCCGGGCCGCGCAGCGTCGTACGGAGGCCCACCTCAAGGTGCTGCGCGGGACGGTGCGGCTCGGCCGGGAGCGGGCGCGCGACGGGCAGCCGGCGGATCTCCGGGCGCTGGACGGCTGGTTCCACGAGACGCTCGCCCAGGCGTCCGGCAGTCCGAGTCTGGTGGCGCTGCTCACCCAGGTGCGGCGCAAGATCGTCTGGGTGGGCGCCGCGCCGGCAGTGCCGCCGGCCGCCGACTCGTGGGCCGAGCGCGGCGCCATCGTGGACGCCA
>DOWQ01000662.1:0-3918 GCA_003519485.1 Streptomyces sp.
GCGCGGCTCGGCCCGGTGCGGTGTCTTCCGGTGCGCTGCCGGGCCGCCGCCTCAGCCGATGATCGTGTCCGGCCGCCGCCGGCCCGCCGGTGCCCGGCGGCGGAACAGCACCGCCGCCAGCACCCCGCCGATCAGCCCGAACAGATGGCCCTGCCAGCTGACGGAGCCGTCGCTGGGCAGCACGCCCCACAGGATCGACCCGTAGAGCATGCCGACCACCAGGCCGACCACGATGTCGGTCACCACCCGGTCGATGAAGCCGCGCACCAGCAGATGGCCGAAGAGGCCGAAGACCACGACCGAGGCGCCCGCCGTGACCGACCCGGCCGGCGCGGTCAGCCAGACGCCGAGCCCGCCCACCAGCACGATCACCGCGACGACCGCCACGAAGCGGCGGAGGCCGCGCAGCGCCGCGAGGAAGCCGAAGAGCAGCAGCGGCACGCTGTTCGCCGCCACGTGGTCGAAGCCGAAGTGCAGGAACGACGCGGGCACCACATCGCGCAGCTCGCCGAGCTCGCGCGGCGAGACCCCGTAGGTGTCGAGGGCGTGGCCGGTGGCCGCGTCGGCCACTTCCAGCAGCCAGAGCAGCGCGACCCAGCCGGCCATCAGCAGGCCCGCCACCCGGGCCCGTTCGGTCGCGCTGCGCTCGGGCCGTGCTCCGGGCCGCCCCGCCGGCGGCCGCCCGGCCGGTCCGTACGCTCCGTACGATCCGTACGACATGGCGCCTCCTGACGCTCCGAGCTGTCACCCGGGGAACGCCCGGGGGACCGTATCCGGTTCCTTCCGGTGGCTCCCGATAGGCTCGAAGCGTGGAGCCGCCGCACACGAACCCTCACCCGCACTCGTACCCGCAGAGCGACCAGCCCACCGCCCGGGACGGGCGGCGTCCCTGGGTGGTCGGGGTCTCGGGGGCCTCCGGCACGCCCTACGCCGCCGCCGTGCTGCGCGCGCTGCTGCACGCGGGGGAGTCCGTGGACCTGGTGGTCAGCCGGGCCTCCCGGCTGACGCTGCTCGACGAGACGGGGATCGCCTTCCGGGACGCCTCCTGGCGGGAGGACCTGCGCCGCTGGCTGGCGTCCGGCGCGGACGGCAGCCCGGACTTCTTCGAGGCGTCGCTGCCCGATCTCGCCGATGTGGCGTACTGGCCGGCCGGGGATCTGGGGGCGGGGCCGTCCTCCGGCTCGTACCCGGTCCGCGGCATGCTGATCGTTCCGGCGAGTACGGCGGCGGTGGCCGGGGTCGCGCTGGGGCTGTCGAAGGACCTGCTCCAGCGGGTGGCGAGCGTGACGCTCAAGGAGCGCCGGCCGCTGGTCGTCGCGGTGCGGGAGACCCCGCTGAACGGGCAGACCCTGAAGCATCTGGTGACACTGGACGAGGCGGGCGCGGTGGTGCTGCCCGCCGCACCGGCGTTCTACGCGGGCGCCACGCACATCCAGGACCTGGTGGACTTCGTCGCCGGCCGGGTGCTCGACGCGGCGGGCGTGCCGCACAAGCTGTACCGGAGGTGGGCGGGCGAGCTGGGCGGCGGGCGAGGTGGCTAGCGGACCCGGCGGCGAGGTTGGCGGCGGACCCGGCGGCGCGACTGCCGCGGCCCTGGCGGCCGGACCATTGCGAAACGATCATTTCCGGCGGTTACGGTGAATGATTCGCAGGCAACATGGCCTTGCATGCCTTAGATTCATACATATACGCTCGATGAGACTAAATATTGGAAGGCTTCACGCATATGGACGCGGTGGACAGGCAGCTCATCCAGGCCCTCCGGGAGAACGGCAGAGCTTCGTACGCGGAGCTCGGGCGGCTGGTCGGCCTCTCGGGGCCGAGTGTCACCGACCGCATCAACCGCCTGGAGACGGCCGGCGTCATCACCGGTTACCGGGCGACCGTCGACTCCGCCTCGCTCGGCCTCGGCGTCACCGCCCTCATCGGGATCTCGCTCTCCGACGCCACCGACCACGAGGACGTGGCGCACCGGCTGCGCGACCTGGCCGAGATCGAGGACTGCTGGTTCATCGCGGGCGACGACTCGTACATGCTCAAGGTGCGGGCCGGCGACGTGGACGGCCTGGAGTCGACCATCCGCCGGCTCTCCGGGATCAAGGGCGTCTCCCGCACCCGGACCACGATCGTGCTCTCCACCAAGTGGGAGGACCGGGTCGGAGAACTCCCCGAGGAGTGAGGGCGTACGCTCGACCGAGACCGATCTGACGATGCACTGGAGGCGGCCGGATGGACGCGGGGCTCAAGCGCGAGCTGGAGGAAAAGGTCCACGCCGGGGAGCGGCTGACCCGCGAGGACGGCATCGCGCTCTACGAGAGCGACGACCTGGCCTGGCTGGGCGGTCTCGCCCACGGGGTGCGGACCAGGATGAACGGCGACGTCGTCCACTTCAACGTCAACCGTCACCTCAACATGACGAACGTGTGCACCGCCTCCTGCGCCTACTGCTCCTTCCAGCGGAAGCCGGGCGAGAAGGACGCGTACACGATGCGCATCGAGGAGGCCGTCCGGCTCGCCAAGGCGATGGAGGGCGACAACCTCACCGAGCTGCACATCGTCAACGGCCTGCACCCGACGCTGCCCTGGCGCTACTACCCGCGCTCGCTCAGCGCCCTCAAGGAGGCGCTGCCGCCGACCGTGGCGCTGAAGGCCTTCACCGCCACCGAGATCCACCACTTCGAGAAGATCTCCGGCCTCGACGCCTCGGAGATTCTCGACGAGCTGATCGAGTCCGGTCTGGAGTCGCTGACCGGCGGCGGCGCGGAGATCTTCGACTGGGAGGTCCGGCAGCACATCGTCGACCACGCCACCCACTGGGAGGACTGGTCGCGGATCCACCGGCTCGCCCACAGCAAGGGCCTCAAGACCCCGTGCACCATGCTGTACGGCCACATCGAGGAGCCCCGCCACCGGGTGGACCACGTGCTGCGGCTGCGCGAGCTCCAGGACGAGACCGGCGGCTTCCAGGCGTTCATCCCGCTCCGCTACCAGCACGACTTCGTGGACGTGCAGGACGGCAAGGTGCGCAACCGCCTCCAGGCCCGTACGACCATGGCGACCGGCGCCGACGCCCTGAAGACCTTCGCGGTCTCCCGGCTGCTCTTCGACAACGTGCCGCACGTCAAGGTCTTCTGGGTGATGCACGGCGTGCAGACCGCACAGCTCGCGCTCCAGCACGGGGCGGACGACATGGACGGCTCGGTCGTCGAGTACAAGATCACCCATGACGCGGACAACTTCGGCACGCCCGACAAGCTGACCCGCGAGGACCTCCTCGAGCTGATCCGGGACGCCGGCTTCCGGCCCGTCGAGCGGAACACCCGCTACGAGATCATCAAGGAGTACCCGGGCCCGGACCCGGAGCTGCGGGAGACGCCGCAGCCGATGCACGTCTGAGCCGCCTCGAGCCGTTCAGGGCCGCCGTTCACGGCCGTCGTCCCGGCCCGCTGCGCCGAGCGGCGCGCCGGGACTGAGCCGGGCCGTGCCGGGTACCCGGCGCGGCATGACGCGTACCGAGAGCGACGAGCCCGAGTCCCGCTACGACGCCGGGCCCTTCGTGCCGCGCCGCGCGGATCTGGCGGCGCTTCGCGAGGCCGCCGGCGGATGCCGGGGCTGTCCGCTGCACCGCGAGGCGACACAGACGGTCTTCGGCCCCGGCGACGCCGACGCCCGTGTCGTACTGCTGGGAGAACAACCCGGCGACCAGGAGGACCGGCGCGGCGAGCCGTTCGTCGGACCGGCCGGCAAGGTCCTCACGGCGGCGCTCGAGGAGGCCGGCATCGACCCCGGGCAGACGTACGTCACCAACGCGGTCAAGCACTTCAAGTTCGAGCTCCGCGAGGAGCGCGGCAAGCGGCGCATCCACAAGCCCCCGAGCCTCCGCGAGATGACCGCCTGCCGGCCGTGGCTCACCGCGGA
>DOWQ01000662.1:3987-16657 GCA_003519485.1 Streptomyces sp.
GCGCCCTCGTTCCGGCCCGCCCTTGTTCCGGCGATCGGGTAATGGCTACGGTTCTGGTATGTCGCTTACCTTCACCCTGGATCCCCCGGTCGGTGCCCCGCTCCGCGACGGGATCTGCTCGCTGTGGGCGGATGTCGCCAACGCGGGCGGCGCCGTCGGGTTCGTACCCCCGGTGACCACCGCCGCCGTACGGGGCGACCTGCTCAAGCACCTCGTGGCGATGGACGAGGGCCGCGCCCGGCTCCTGGTGGGGACCGACGCGGCGGGCGAGGTGCGGGCGACGGCCTTCCTCGTCCTCAACGAACACCGGCTGATGCGCCACTGGCTGTGGCTCCACACCGTCATGGTCCACCCCGGGCTGCAGGGCCGGGGCGTGGGCCGGGAGCTGATGGCAGCGGCGGCCGAGTCGGCCCGGGGCCTCGGCGGCCTCGGCGGCATCAGACTCACCTGCCGCGGCGGCACCGGCGCCGAGCACTTCTACGCGGCCTGCGGCTACAAAGAGGTGGGCCGCGTACCGGACGCGATCAAGGTCGCGGACGACGACCACCGGGACGACGTCACCATGTGGCTGCCGCTGGTCTGACGCCGGCGGCCCTGTGCTTCACTGGAGGGGAATCTGAACCCTTTCGGTCGTCGCTGAGAAGAAGGTCCCGTCCGTGAGCAGCACGCAGCACGCCATGATCCGCTACACCGCTCTGCGCCTCGGTCTCTTCGCCGTCTGTTTCCTGGCGGCCTGGGGCCTCACCTATCTCGGGCTCGTACCGGCCGGGCTGGGCGACTCGAACATCCTGTGGGTGCTGCTGCTCGGCCTGGTCCTCTCCGCTCCGCTGAGCTGGGTGCTGCTGCGCAAGCAGCGCGACGCGATGTCGGAACAGGTCGTCGATCGGGTCGGCCGGGCCAAGGAGCGGCTCGCCGCGAACCGGGGCCAGGAGGACGGCGCGGACGACGCAGCCCGCGCCCGCGGCTGACCCTCGCCACCGGTGTCCCCGGAGTAACCCGCGTCACACTGCATCCACGCCCCGCCGGGTATGAGCGCTCCCGAGCGGGGCGTTGGCGTTCTTCCGGGGCGACTGGGGCGGGCCTTCGGTAAAAGCAGTGCTCACCCCCTCCCCAGTGAAGGTACTGGGCGGTAATGTCGCGTCGAACCGGTGCCCCGGAAGTACGGCGCCGGTGGCTCATGCCCGGCGTCGGCAATGGTCGGCACCGGACCGGCGCGTTACGGGGGCCGCGGTGTTCCGCGGCGCTCCACGCGCCTGTCGGCCGGGAAGTCCGCACCGGCTGAGCCGGGCGGTCGCCCTGGACATCCGACCTCGTGCGAAGGGGGCCCTCATGGCGACGAAACTGCACTACGCCCGTCCGAACGGACCGGACCGGAGCACGGACGAACGCTGGCGGCGGATGTGGAGCCACCGGGAGCAACTGCTGCGAGTGGCCCGCAGGCGTTCCATGAGCGCCGAGGACGCCGAGGACGCCGTGCACGAGGCGATGGTCCGCGCGGTGGAGACGTCGAATGTGGACGACGAACGGCTCGGCGCCTGGCTCACCACGGTCACCATGCGGCTGTGCGTCGACCGGCACCGGCAGGTCAGCCGGGAGACGGAGGGGCGCGGCAGCTCCGTACTGGCGCTGCCCGGACCCGTCCCCGTCGAGGAAGCGGTGTGCGACCGGGCCGAGGCGCAGTGGCTGGCGGGCCGGAGCGTGGAGCTGCCCGCCCGGCAGGCCGAGGCGCTGCGGCTCAAGTCGGAGGACCTCGACGTGGGCCAGGTCGCCCACCGGATGGGGCTGAGTTACGAGGCGGTCGAGTCGCTGCTCGCGCGGGCCCGCCGGACGCTGCGCAATTCGCTGGCGGGGACGCTGTCTCTCGCGTTCGTCCTGCTGTGCGCGCGGGGCCGGCCGCGTACGGGCACCGGGTCGGCCGTGGTGGCCGCGTCGGCGGCGGCGACGCTCGCCGTACTGGGCGCCACCGTCCTTCCCCAGCTGCCGGACCGGGAGCGGCCGTTGCCCCCGCCGTCCGCCATGGCTCACACCGAGTCCTCGGCCGGCGCCTCGCAGGCGGAGAGCCTGCCGCCGTCCCCGCCGCTGCCCGGCCTCGGCGGTCCCGCCCTGAACGGCCCCGGCGCCGCCGGTCCGCTGCTCCTCCCGGAAGTCCCGCTGGCCGGCCTGCTGCCCGTACTGCCGGAACTGCGGCTCGGCACGACGGCGGACGGGGTGTCGCCCTCGGTCCGGCGGCTCATGACCCAGCTGTCGGACGGCCCCGGGCTCCCGGTGCTCCCGCAGGGCGTGCCGGAGCTCCCCGAGCTGCCCGACACCCCGAAGCTGCCGGACACTTCCGAGGTGCCCGGGGTCCGGGACGTCCCCGAAGCCCCGGATGTGCCCGAGGCGCCCGCCGGCGGTACGCCGCGGCTGCCGTCGTACGGTTCCGGCGCCTCCCCGGACAGTGCTCCGGACAGCGCCCCGGACGCCCCGGACCCGGAGGATGCCGCGCCGGTGCCGTCGAGCGGCGGCACGCTGCCCGTAGGCCCGGACCTGTCCACGCAGTGAGCGGCTGAAACGTCGCTTCTCGGACTGTTGAAAAAAAATCAGCATCCGGGCGACGGACGAGCCCTCCCTCCCCGTAGAGCTGACGACGGGCCGCTTTCCCGGCCCGGAGTCCTCACACGGTGGAAGGGATGTCCCTGATGGGTGTCGAGATCTGCGTCGAGGGGTTGACCAAGTCCTTCGGCAGCCAGGTCATCTGGCAGGACGTCTCGCTGACGCTGCCCGCGGGGGAGATTTCGGTGATGCTCGGTCCCTCGGGCACGGGCAAGTCGGTGTTTCTCAAAACGCTCGTCGGGCTGCTGAAGCCCGAGCGTGGCTCGATCCGGATCGCGGGCCAGGACATCACCCGGCTGCGCGAGCACGACCTGTACGAGGTGCGGAAGCTGTTCGGCGTCCTGTTCCAGGACGGCGCGCTGTTCGGGTCGATGACCCTGTACGACAACATCGCCTTCCCGCTGCGGGAACACACCCGCAAGACGGAGAGCGAGGTTAAGCGGATCGTCATGGAAAAGATGGACATGGTCGGTCTGATCGGCGCCGAGGAGAAGCTGCCCGGCGAGATCTCCGGCGGAATGCGCAAACGCGCCGGGCTGGCGCGGGCGCTGGTGCTCGACCCGGAGATCATTTTGTTCGACGAGCCGGACTCCGGCCTCGACCCGGTCCGGGTGGCGTATCTCAACCAGCTGATCGTGGACCTGAACGCGCAGATCGACGCGACGTTCCTGATCGTCACCCACGACATCGCCTCGGCCCGCCAGGTGCCGGACAACATCGGGCTGCTGTTCCGCCGCGAGCTGGTGATGTTCGGCCCGCGCGGCGAGCTGCTCGTCAGCGAGGAGCCCGTGGTGAAGCAGTTCCTGGGCGGCCGGATGCAGGGCCCGATCGGGATGGCCGAGGAGAAGGACGCGGCGCAGATCGAGCAGGAGCTCGCCGAGCTCGACGCCGGCGATCACCGGGGCCCGCAGGGCGGCAAGGGCGCCACGGGCTCGGGGGTGACGCCCCGGCTGCTGCCCAGCCCCGGGGTCGTACGCTCGCCGCGCTGGGAGGAGATCGCGCTGCACGAGGAGGTCCTGCGGGCCAAGATCGCCCGGCGTGAGGCCGGCCTGCGCGAGGTGAGCGGTACATGAGCTGGTCGCCCGTCGGAGGTCTGCGGAACTCCGGCAGCCTCTTCGCGCTCGCCCTGGACGTCATGCGGGCCCTGTTCCGGCGGCCCTTCCAGGCGCGGGAGTTCATCCAGCAGGCCTGGTTCATCGCCAGCGTCACGATCCTGCCGACCGCGCTGGTCTCCATCCCGTTCGGCGCGGTGATCGCCCTCCAGATCGGCAGCCTGACCCGGCAGCTCGGCGCGCAGTCGTTCTCCGGAGCCGCCTCGGTGCTCGCCGTCCTCCGGGAGGCGTCACCCATCGTCACGGCGCTGCTGATCGCCGGGGCCGGCGGCTCCGCGATCTGCGCGGACCTCGGGGCGCGGAAGATCCGGGAAGAGATCGACGCCATGGAAGTGCTCGGGATCAACCCGGTGCACCGGCTGGTCGTGCCCCGGGTGCTGGCCTCGATGGTCGTCGCCGCCCTGCTCAACGGGCTGGTCTCGGTGGTCGGGATCGGGGGTGGCTACTTCTTCAACGTGATCCTCCAGGACGGCACCCCAGGTGCGTATCTGGCTTCCTTCACCATGCTCGCCCAACTGCCCGATCTCTATGTGGCGGAACTCAAGGCCGTGGCGTTCGGCGCCATCGCGGCCATCGTCGCCTCGTACAAGGGACTCAATGCCAAGGGCGGGCCGAAGGGCGTCGGTGATGCGGTGAATCAGTCCGTGGTCATCACCTTCATGTTGTTGTTCGTCGTGAACTTCGTGATGACCGCCGCCTACTTCCAGCTCGTTCCGCAGAGAGGATAGACATGGCCCTGTCGGAACGCCTCCTCGAAAAACCGCTCCGCTCCCTGGAGGAGCTGGGGCACCAGATGTCCTTCTACGGGCGCTCGCTGGCCTGGACCGGCCGCACCATCCGGCGCTACAAGAAGGAGACGCTGCGGCTGCTGGCGGAGATCAGCTTCGGCCGCGGCGCGCTCGCCGTCGTCGGCGGCAGCGTCGGCGTCGTCGCCTTCCTGACCTTCTTCACCGGCACCGAGGTGGGGCTTCAGGGCTACGCGGCCCTGAACCAGCTCGGCACGTCGAACTTCGTGGCCTTCCTGTCCGCCTACTTCAACACCCGCGAGATCGCGCCGCTGGTGTCCGGGCTGGCCCTGTCGGCGACGGTCGGCGCCGGTTTCACCGCCCAACTGGGCGCTATGCGGATCAGCGAGGAGGTGGACGCCCTGGAAGTGATGGGCATCCCCTCGCTGCCGTTCCTCGTCACCACCCGGATGATCGCGGGCTTCGTCGCGGTGATCCCGCTGTACGTCATCGGGCTGCTGTCCTCGTACTTCGCCGCCCGGACCATCACCACCGGCTACTACGGCCAGTCGGCCGGCACCTACGACCACTACTTCCAGCAGTATCTGCCACCGGTCGATGTGCTCTGGTCATTCGTCAAAGTGATCATCTTCGCCATCGTGATCATCCTTGTCCACTGTTACTACGGCTACTACGCCAAGGGCGGCCCGGCCGGGGTCGGCGTCGCCGTCGGTCGCGCGGTGCGTACCTCGATCGTCGCGATCAACATCGTCGACTTCTTCCTCAGCCTCGCGATCTGGGGCGCCCACACCACCGTAAGGATCGCGGGGTAGCTGCCGATGCCGATATCCATACTGAAGCGCGCGGCCCTTCCGGGCCTGGCACAGAACGCGAAACTACGGCTGTACGGGATTGTCTTCCTCGTCGTCATCACGCTGCTGCTGTCCCTGACGGTCGCCATCTACCAGCAGGCATTCACCCCCGTCGTCCGGATCACCCTGCAGGCCGGCACCATCGGCAACCAGCTCGACCGGCGCGCGGACGTCAAGCTGCGCGGCCTGATCGTCGGCGAGGTCCGCGAGGTCAGCGCCGACGGGTCGAAGGCGACGCTCGACATCGCCCTCAAGCCCGAGCACGTCTCCCTCATCCCGGCCGACGTCTCCGCCCGGCTGCTGCCGAAGACTCTGTTCGGCGAGAAGTTCGTGGACCTGGTCATCCCGGAGAACGGGACCGCCGGCCGCCCGATCCGCGCCGGGGACGTCATCACCCAGGACCGCACCCGGGTCGGCATCGAGATCCAGCAGCTGATGAACGACCTGATGCCGCTGTTGCGCGCGGTGCAGCCGGGCAAGCTCAACGCCACGCTGTCCGCCTTCGCCACCGCCCTGGAGGGGCGCGGCGACGACATCGGCGAGAACCTCACCCGGACCGAGAAGTACCTGCGGAAACTGAACCCGCACATGCCCTCGCTCCAGGAGGACATCTCCCGGTTCGCCGACGTGGCCGAGATCTACGCGGACGCGGCCCCCGACCTGATGCGGGTCCTGGACAACACCATCACCGGCAGCCGGACCCTGGTCGAGAAGGAGGACGCGCTGGAGGCCGTACTGACCGGCACGACCGGCTTCGCAGGCACCGCCGAGAAACTGCTGGACGACAACTCCGAACGGCTCATCACCCTCGGCCGGGTCTCCCGGCCCACGCTCTCCCTGTTCGCGCGCTACTCACCGGAGTACCCGTGCCTGCTGGAGGGCCTCGTCGACCAGACGAGACGAGCCGATGAAACCTTCCGGGGCGGAAAGATGCGCATCACCCTCGAAGTGGCCCTCCCGCGTTCGGCGTACGAACCCGGCGAGGAGCCCCACTACGGCGAACGGTCCGGGCCGCACTGCGCCGACGGGCTGCCCAACCCCGAGGTTCCCGCGCCGAACCACAAGTTCAACGACGGGACCAAGCCCGGCAGGTCGGGCAGCGCGACACCGGGAGCCGGCAAGATCTCCGGCACGTCGGCCGAACAGCGGGCGATCGGCGCTCTGGTGGCCCCCGTCATGGGCGTGCCGGCCGACGAGGTGCCCTCCGTCGCCACCCTCCTCTTCGGCCCGATGGCCCGTGGAACGGCGGTGAGCGTCGCATGAAGGCCATGGAGACCACCGGACCGCTGATCAAGTTCAGCCTCTTCACCGTGGTGACGATCCTGGCGACGGCGGTGCTCGCAGCCACCATCGTCAACTTCCGGATGACGCCCACGGAGGACTACAAGGCCGTGTTCAGCGATGTCACCAGCCTGGAGATCGGTGACGACATCCGGGTGGCGGGCGTCAGGGTCGGCGAGGTCCAGGACATCGAGATCAAGGACCGTAAGCTGGCCGAGGTCAGCTTCACCGTCACCGAGGACCGTCCGGTGCTGGCCGGCAGCAAGGCCGTCATCCGCTACCGGAACCTGGTCGGCCAGCGGTACATCGCGCTCACCGAGGGCCCCGGGGACGGCAGCGAGCTGCCGCCCGGCGGACGCATCCCGCTTTCCCGGACCCAGCCGGCGCTGGATCTGAACGCGCTGCTCAACGGCTTCAAGCCGCTGTTCGCGGCCCTCAGCCCCAAGGACGTCAACAAGCTGGCGACCGAGATCATCAAGACGCTGCAGGGCGAGGGCGGCACGATCAAGAGCCTGCTTACCCACACCGCCTCGCTGACCACGACCCTCGCCGGCCGTGACGAGCTCATCGGATCCGTGATCGACAACCTCAACGAGGTGCTCGGCCCGCTCGACAAGCGCAGCGGCCGCTTCTCCGAGCTGATCAAGGAGCTCCAGCGGGTCGTCTCCGGGCTGTCGGAGGACCGCAAGGCCATCGGCTCCTCGCTGACCGGCATCAACGACGTCGCCGTCGCCACCACCGGCCTCCTCGAGGAGGGCCGGCCCGCGCTGCGGCAGGACATCGCCGAACTGTCCGAACTCTCCGGAACGCTCAAGAACAACGAGAAGACCGTGGAGGGCGTCCTGAAGCGACTGCCGCGCAAACTCAACAAGCTGACCGGCACCGCCTCGTACGGCTCCTGGTTCAACTTCTACCTGTGCGACTTCGACGGCCGGATCGTGCTGCCGAAGACCGCTGAGACCATCACGCCCGAGCTGCACGTCAACCAGGGGCGGTGTGCCGAATGAGGCCGTTCCGCGAACGCAACCCGGTGACCATCGGAGCCATCGGGCTCACCACGATCGCCGTGCTGATCGCCGCGGCGTTCAACATCAAGGACCTGCCGCTCATCGGCGACGGCGAGGAGTACAGCGCCGCGTTCTCCGAGGCCGGCGGCCTGAAGTCCGGTGACGAGGTGCGCATCGCCGGCGTGAAGGTCGGCAAGGTCGACGAGGTGACGCTGGACGACGGTCATGTCCGGGTGACCTTCCGGGTCGACGGGGGCGCCGAGTTCGGCACCCGCACCGGCGCGGCCATCCGGGTCAAGACGATTCTGGGCGCCAAGTACCTCGCCCTGCGCCCCGAGGGCAAGGGCCACATGGAGCCCGGCAGCGAGATACCGCTGAAGCGAACGGTGGCGGCGTACGACGTCGTGGAGGCGTTCAGCGACCTCACCACGACCAGCGAGAAGGTGGAGACCGAACGGCTCGCCACCGCCCTGGACACCATGTCCTCGGCCTTCGAGGACAGCCCGGCCGAGGTCAAGGCGTCCATCAAGGGCCTGTCGAAGATCTCCCGCACCGTGGCCTCCCGCGACCAGCAGTTGCGGGAGCTCCTCGGCCACGCCGACGGGGTGACCGATGTCCTCGCCGACCGCTCGAAGGAGTTCACGGACATGGTCAAGGACGGCGACCTCCTCTTCAAGGAGATCAACAGCCGGCGCGAGGTCATCCATCAGGTGCTGCAGAGCTCGGTGACCCTGGCGGTCCAGCTGTCCGGGCTCGTCAAGGACAACAAGAAGCAGCTCGGCCCGGCCCTGAAGCGCCTCGACTCGGTGGTCGACATCCTGCAGCGCAACCAGAAGAGCATCGACCGCAGCGTCGCGTTGCTCGCGCCCTACGCCCGGATGTTCACCAACACCCTCGGGAACGGACGCTGGTTCGACAGCTACATCCAGAACATGGTCGCGCCAGGTCCCATCACCCCGCGGGGCGATGCGTCCGTGCGGCCGTCCTCCGGAGGTTCCCGATGAGCCGACGCCTCCTGCGGCGCCTGGCGCTGATCCCCGTCCTGTGCGTGCTCGCCGCGATCACCTTCGTGGCCTGGCCCGAGCAGGAAAAGGTCAAGGTCACCGCGTACTTCCCGCGTACCGTCGGCATCTACCCCGGATCGGACGTGCGCGTCCTCGGGGTACGGATCGGCGAGGTCCTCACCGTCGACCCGCAGGGCGACCGGGTACGGGTCGATCTGCAATACGACGACGAGCACAAGGTCCCCGCGGACGCCAAGGCCGCGATCATCAACGCCTCGGTCGTCAGCGACCGCTACCTCCAGCTGCTGCCGGCGTACCGCAAGGGCGACACGATGCGCAGTGGCGCGGTCATCCCCGAGAAGCGGACGGCCGTACCGGTCGAGCTGGACCGGATCTTCGAGAGCCTGCACACCACCGGTGAGGCCCTCGGCCCCAAGGGCGCCAACAAGGACGGTTCGCTGTCCCGCCTCCTCGGCGTCAGCGCCGACAACCTCGGCGGCCAGGGCGAGCGGATGAACCAGACGGTCGAGGACCTGTCGGAGGCCGTCACGACCCTGTCGGACGGCCGCAAGGACATGTTCGGCACGGTACGCAACCTCCAGGTGTTCACGGCCGCGCTGGCCGCCGACGACGACAGCGTCCGGTCGTTCAACGACAGCCTGTCCGAGGTCGCCGGGCTGCTGGCCGGCGAACGCAAGGACCTGAAGAAGGCCATCGAGCACCTGGGCAAGGCCCTGGGCGAGGTCGCCGCCTTCGTCAAGGACAACAAGAAGTCGCTCACGTCCAATGTGAAGGGCCTGAGCGAGGTCACCGGGGTCTTCGTCAAGCAGCGGGGCGCGCTGGAGGAGTTCATGGACGTCTTCCCCGCCGGGCTCTCCAACCTGCAGACCGCCTACAACCCGGCGACCGGCGCCCTGGACACCCGCAACAACTCCGACCACTCGCAGGACCCGGGTGACCTGGTGTGCTCCCTGCTGAAGACGGCCGGTGAGCAGAGCGCCAAGAGCTCCTGCAAGGAAATCCGGAAGCTCTTCGGCTCACTGCCCGACCTCCCGCAGGGCGACCCGCTCACCGGCACCCCGCTGGGCGGCAAGGCCCCGGCGGGCAGCGGTTCGGTCGACAGGACTCTCGGCGGCATTCTGGAGGTACGGACATGACGACCCACGAGCGGTCGCCGGGCCGCCGCCGGCGCACGGGCCCGCCCAAAGCGGTCCTGTGGTCGGTGGCCGGCGTCATGCTGCTGACGGGCTGCAGTTTCGACGGCCTGCAGGACATCCCGCTCCCGGGCGGCGGCGCCGCCGACGGGAACGCCTACCGCGTCACCGTCGAGTTCCGGGACGTCCTCGACCTGGTCCCGCAGTCCGCGGTGAAGGTCAACAACGTCACCGTGGGCGCCGTCGAGAAGATCGAACTCGACGGCTGGCAGGCCAAGGTGGAGCTGCGGATCTCCGACTCGGTGAAGCTCCCGGCGAACGCGGTCGCCGAGCTGGAGCAGACCAGCATGCTCGGCGAGAAGTACGTGTCGCTGGCCGCGCCGGCGGAGATCGAGCCCGTCGGCAAGCTCACCGACGGTACGCAGATCCCGCTGTCCCGCAGCAGCCGGAACCAGGAGATCGAGGAAGTCCTCTCCGCGCTCTCCGCGCTGCTCAACGGCGGTGGCGTGGCACAGCTCCACACCATCACCAAGGAGCTGAACAACGCGCTGGAGGGCCGCGAGAGCAGGGTCAAGTCGCTGCTCACCGAGCTGGACACCTTCATCGGCGGGCTCGACGAGCAGAAGACGGAGATCGTCCGCGCGGTGGAGGGCCTGGACCGGCTGTCCAGAACGCTGAAGAAGGAGAAGGGCACGATCACCGAGGCCGTGGACACGATTCCGCCGGGCCTGAAGGTGCTCGCCGGCCAGCGCGAGAACCTGACCAAGATGCTGACCTCCCTCTCCGAGCTCGGGGTCGTAAGCACCAAGGTGATCAGGGCGTCGCACGACGACGTGATCGCCAACCTGAAGAACCTGCAGCCGATCCTCAGCCGTCTGAACGAAGCGGGCGACGATCTGCCCAACGCGCTGGAGATCCTGACCACCTACCCGTTCCCGCGCAGTGCCGCCGACGCGATCAAGGGCGACTTCACCAACCTGAAGATCACCGCCGACATGGATCTGCGCAGCATCTACGGCAACCTGACCGACCCGGGCGACCGGAAGCGCGGTGAGCCGAAGCCCGACGGCCCCGTGCCCGAGCTGCCGGGAGTCCCGAAGCCCGAGCTGCCGGACCTGCCCGGCACCGGCGACTCGAAGCCCCTGCCGTGCCTGCCCGGCGGCGAGTGCGACGAGGAGGGATCGGGTGGTTCCGAGTCCGGTCCCCAGGGCTCGGAGGACGGCAACGCGCTCTGCCCGCCCGTCTGCACCAGCAGCCAGGCGTCCTACAGCAGTACCGGAACACAGCTCCGCGGCGTGAACATGGATCTCGCCGAGCTGATGACCAAGGGGCTGATCGCGTGATCACCAGAATGGTCAGGGCGCAGCTGATGGCGTTCTCCGCCATCACCGTCCTCGGGGTGTCCTACGTCGGCGCCGAGTACGCGGGGCTGGCCGATCACGTGCTGGACCGCGGCTACACCGTGCAGGCCGAATTCGAGGATTCGGGCGGCATCTTCACCGGGGCGGAGGTCACCTACCGGGGCGTTCCCATCGGCCGCGTCGGTGAGCTCAGCCTCGCGAAGGCCGGCGGCGTCTCGGTGGAGCTGGAGCTGGAGGACGACTCGCCAGTCCCCGCGGACACGCTCGCGGTGGTCTCCAACCGCTCGGCGGTCGGCGAGCAGTACGTGGACCTGCAGCCACGCTCCGAGGGCGCCCCGTTCCTGGAGAGCGACAGCATCATCGACCGCTCGGAGACGCGTACCCCGCTGCCCCCCACGGATTTCATCCTCAGCCTGGACCGGCTGGCCACCTCGGTGGGGAAGAAGGACCTCCGGATAACGGTCGACGAGCTGGGCAAGGCGTTCGCCGGCACCGGGCCGAACCTGTCCCGGCTGGTCGATTCCGGCAACGCGCTGATCGAGACGGCGAGCGGCTCGCTGCCGCAGACCATCTCGCTCATCGAGGACTCCCGGACGGTGCTGAAGACGCAGACGGACAAGGGATCGGCGATCAAGTCGTTCTCCCGGGACCTCGCGTCGCTCACGGACACCCTCAAGGGCAGTGACGCGGACATCCGCAAGCTGATCGACAACGGCGACTCCGCCGCGTACGAGCTGGACTCGCTGCTCAAGGCCAACCGGGACTCGCTGCCGGTCCTGCTGGGGAACCTGATCAGCGGCGCCCAGATCAGCTCGGCCCGGCTGCCCAACATGGAGCACGCCCTGGTGATCTTCCCGGCGACCGTCGCGGGCAGCTACACCGTGCAGCCGGGCGACGGCACGACCCACTTCAGCATGGTCCTGAACGCCGACGACCCGCCCGCTTGCACCAGTGGATACGGTGGCACCCGGAAGCGGGACCCCGCGGACACCAGCGAGCGGCCGGTGAACACGTCGGCACGCTGCACGGAGCCGCGGGGCAGCGAGACCTCGGTCCGCGGTGCCCAGAACACCCCCGGCCCCTCGGGCCGGTCGGGTACGGGCGGGGCCGACCAGGCGTCGTACCTCGCCCCCTATGACCCCTCCACCGGCGCGCTGAGCGGGCCGGACGGCCGCACCATGCGGATCGGTTCGACAGGGGGGCAACAGAGTTTGTTCGGAAAGGACTCGTGGCAATGGCTGCTCGTGGGACCGATGACGTGACCGGCGACACGACCGGGAAGACGGTCGAAGAGGTGGTCGAGGAGACCACCGACAAGGCCGGTGACACGGCGGATGACAAGGCCGGTGCCGAGAGCAAGGCCGACGCGAAGGCGGAGGCGGACGCGAAGGCGGAGACCAAGGCCGACGCGGATGCCGATGCCGATGCCGACGCGGACACCGAGAGCGCTGCGGACGCCGGTACGGCCGGCGCCGACGACGCGGCGGACGCCGACGACCGGCGCCGCCCGCCCTCCCGGGGCCTGCTCGGCGCGGTGCGCCGTCTTCCCCGCCGCAAGGCGG
>DOWQ01000664.1 GCA_003519485.1 Streptomyces sp.
GGCGCTGGCCGGCGGGCGGGCAGGGTATCTCCGCGCGGACAACCGCGGCGGGCCGGCCGGGCTCTATCTGGCCGGCGGTTCGGCCCATCCGGGCGGTGGGCTCGCCCACGCCGGGATGTCGGGCGCCCTGGTCGCCGGGCTGATCGTGAACGGCGACGACTGGCGCGGCTCGGCGTAACGGGCGGCGCGGCCTGCGTATCGAGTGCGCCCGTCGCCGGAGGCGTCAGGCGGCGCCCATTCACGGAACGCGTTGGGCAGAGGCGGGCGGGGCCGGACCGGACCGGACCGGACCGGGAAACCGTGAACCGCCGCGCCGGTCGAGGGCGAGCGCACCCGGCCGGACCGAACGCGCCGTGTCCCGGGTCACTGCCGGCGGATCATGGCGGGTGGTCAGGTCCGGCGCACCGACCGGACCAGCTCTCCGGATCGGGGGCGGCGAGCCCCACCGCGCCGGCGCGGGGAGTGGACCCGAGCACGCCGCGCGGAGTCAGTAGCGGTACTGCTGCTGATGCTCGTCGTAGCCGTAGCCGCCGTTGTAGTCGGGCTGCGGCTGGTAGGGGTAGGGCTGCTCGCCCGGCAGCGGCCCCGCTTGGGGCTCGCGCTGCTGCGGGACCCAAACGCCGCCCGGGGGCGTGTCGGGGTGCTGCGCGGCGTACGGGTCGTTGCCGTACTGGGCGGTGGCGTACGGATCCGCGTACGGCTGCTCGGCGGCGTACGGGTCGGGCGCGTACGGCTGCTGCCCGTACGGGTCGTAGCCCTGGCCGTACTGCTGGCTGCCGATGTACGGGTCCGAGTACGAGGCGTACTGCTGCGTGCCCTGGTAGTCGTACTGGCCGGCCTGGGTCGCGTAGACATCCTGGTTCGCGTACACGTCCTGGTTGGCGTAGACGTCCTGGCCGGGGTAACCGTCCTGGTTCGCGTAGATGTCCTGGCCGGGTACGCCCGGCTGCCCCGGCGCCGTGCCGTTGCGGTCGTAGCTGCCGTAGCCGTCGTCGTAGTTCGGGTACTCGCCGTAGCCGCCTGAGGCGTCGCCCCTGCCGTCGGCGCGGCCGGAGTCGTCGTAGACGCCGTACTCCCCGGTCTCGTCGGGCAGCGGCTGCGGCTGGTAGAAGCCCGGGCCGGGCTCCCCGGGGTAGCCACCGGGGTCCGGCACGGCTTCCAGGTCGGAGACCTCCAGCGTCGGGTCCGACTGCGCCGGGGTGCCGACCTTCCGCCGCCGGCTGGCGCCGGGCTTTCCGCCGAGTGCCCAGCCGGTGGAGAAACCGCGCCGGAAGGACAGGGTGACGAAGGTCTGGCCGGTGGCGAAGGCCATGGCGCCGACCGCGATCAGCACCACCGAAGGTACGAGCAGCACGCCTATGACCACGCAGGAGAAGCCGCCGAAGGCGAGCACCCGCCAGCGCAGCCGTGCCTTGTACTGCAACAGCACTTCGCCGAGCAGCCAGAGCGCGACGACCCCGAATGCGATGTAGAGGACCGTCCAGCCCATGTGAAGCCCCGCTTCCGCCGCTCTTCGGCCGTGTCAGGACCGCTGGTGCAGCCCCAGGTTCTCGTAGATCTCCAGCGTTGCCGTGGAGTGGTTCAGCGTAATGAAGTGCAACCCGGGGATGTCTTCCGCCATCAGCCGCGCGCACAACTCCGTGGCGTACTCGATGCCAATGGAGCGTACAGCGGATGGGTTGTCTTTGACCGCGAGGATGCGGTCGGCCAGCCCGGGCGGGAAGGCCGCGTTGCTGAGTTGGGCGAATCGCTCGATCTGCCGGACGTTCGTCACCGGCATGATCTCCGGGATGATCGGCGTGTCGCAGCCGGCGGCGGCGACCCGGTCGCGCAGCCGCAGATAGTCGTCGGCGTCGAAGAACATCTGGGTGATGGCGAAGTCGGCGCCGGCCCGGCACTTGTCGACGAAATGCCGCACGTCGGACTGCCAGTCCGGCGAGCGCGGGTGCATCTCGGGGAAGGCCGCGACGCCCACGCAGAAGTCGCCCGACTCCTTGATCAGCCGTACCAGATCGGCGGCGTAGTCCACACCCTGCGGGTGCCGGACCCACTCGCCCATCGGGTCGCCGGGCGGGTCGCCGCGCAGCGCGAGCATGTTGCGGATGCCCGCGTCGGCGTAGTGACCGATGACATTGCGCAGGTCGGCCACGGAGTGACCGACCGCCGTGAGATGTGCCACCGGCGTAAGTGTGGTGTCCGTGGCGATCCGCTCGGTGGCCCGTACGGTGCCGTCACGGGAGGAGCCGCCCGCGCCGTACGTCACGGAGACGAAAGTGGGGGCGACCGCTTCGATCCGGCGGATGGCGTTCCACAGCGTCCGCTCCCCCTTGGCTGTCTTGGGGGCGGCGAACTCGAACGAATACGACCGCGCTCCGGAAGCGAGCAGCTCGCGAACGGTACGGGCGTGATCAGTCCGGGTGGATGAGGTGCCAAAGGCCATACCGGCAGGTTAACCAGCCACTCTGCGGACTCCCAACCATGTCCAGCAATCGGACAGCGGAACAGGGGCCGACGGGGCGGGGTGCGCGGACCGCTCGGACGCTGCCCGGGCGTGCGATTTCCGGGCGGGAACAGGACGGACCGCGGCGTCCACGGAGCCCGGCGCGTACGGACCGCGGCGCGTACGGACGCGGCGCGGACGGCGCGGCGGC
>DOWQ01000555.1 GCA_003519485.1 Streptomyces sp.
CCCGACGGTCCCGCGTCACCGGCTCGGTGGTCCCGCGGTCCGTTGCCCCGTAGCCGCCCCACCGGCCGTTCGGCGGGCCTCAGCAGGCGCCGCCGCCCGTACGCGTCCGGGATCCGGAGCGGCGCGCGCCCGTCGTCACGCTCCCGAGTGGTCCCGCACCAGGCCCCAGCGGGCACGGAAGCCGGGACGCTCGTCCGCCGCGACCGAGGCCGCGCCGTCGGCGACCGTCTCGTAGACCGCCAGGATGTCCGCGCCGACGGTGGACCAGTCGAAGCGGCGAACGTGGCGGCTGCCCCGCTCGCTCAGCGCCTGGAGCCGCTTGGGGTCGCCGAGCAGCTGGGTCGCGGCGGCGGCGAGCGCCTGCGGGTTCTCGTTGGCGAATAGCTCGCCCGCTTCTCCCCCGTCGAGCACCTGGGCGAAGGCGTCGAGGTCGCTGGCGAGCACCGGGGCGCCGGCGGACAGCGCCTCGACGAGGACGATGCCGAAGCTCTCGCCCCCGGTGTTCGGCGCCACGTACAGGTCGACGCTGCGCAGCAGTCGCGCCTTGTCCTCGTCGCTGACCATGCCGAGGAACTCGACCCGGTCGCGCAGCTCGGCGGGCAGTCCGGCCACCGCCTCCTCCTGGTCGCCGCGCCCGGCGACCAGGAGCCGGGCGTCCGGGCGCTCCGCGAGGATCGTGGGGAGCGCCTTCATCAGCACGGGGAGGCCCTTGCGCGGCTCGTCGATACGCCCTATGAAGCCGATCGTCGGCCCGCGGTCCCCGTCCGCGCCGCCGCCCGTGCCCCAACTCCCGCCGGTGCCGGCCTCGGTGCGGCGGACGTCGCCCAGCCACTCCTGCTTCGGCTCGGCGTGGTCGAAGAAGCCCACGTCGACGCCGTTGGGGATCACCACGGCGTCGCCGCCCAGGTGTTCGACCAGCGTCCGTCGTGCGTACTCGCTGACGGCGATGCGCGCGCTGATCTTCTCCAGCGCGGGCTGGAGGATGGGATACGCGGCGATCATCGCGCGGGAGCGGGGGTTGGAGGTGTGGAAGGTGGCGACGATGGGCCCCTGGGTGGCCCAGCAGGCGAGCAGCCCGAGCGACGGCGACGCGGGTTCGTGGATGTGCAGCACGTCGAAGTCGCCGTCGTGCACCCAGCGCCGCACCCGGGCGGCGGAGAGGAAGCCGAAGCTGAGCCGGGCGACCGAGCCGTTGTACGGCACGGGCACGGCGCGGCCGGCCGAGACGACGTACGGCGGCAGGGGCGTCTCGTCGTCCGAGGGGGCGAGTACGGACACCTGGTGGCCGAGCCTGATCAGGTGTTCGGCGAGATCCCGGATGTGGAACTGGACGCCGCCGGGGACGTCCCACGCGTACGGGCAGACGATGCCGATCCTCAAGGCTTCTCCGTTTCCGGTGCACGGTCGGCGCCGCGCGGGGCGAGCGGGCCCCCGGGGTCGTTCTCGTCCTGCGGCTCGTGGCCGTCGACCGGACCGCGCTCCCCGTCGGCCGGGCGGGGCCCGTCCGCGGATTCCGGCAACGTGTCCGCCGGGGCCGGCGTTTCGAGGTCGGCGACCCACAGCCGCTGGAGCATGTGCCAGTCCTCGGGGTGTTCGGCGATGCCGACGGCGAAGGCGTCGGCGATCGACTGGGTCATGGCCGCCGTCCTCTCCTGCCGGGTGCCGGTCTCCGGGACCTCGACGGGCGGGTGGGCGCGCCCGCGCAGGACCGGCGAGTCGTCGTACCAGAGGGTGAAGGGCAGCAGCAGGGCGCCGGTCTGCTGGGCGAGCATGGCGGGGCCGGCCGGCATGCGGGCGGTCTCGCCGAAGAACTCGACCTCGATCCCGGAGGCGGACAGGTCCCGGTCGGAGACGAGGCAGACGAGCCCGCCGGCCCGCAGCCGCCGGGCGAGGACGCCGAAGGCGCTGCCGCCGCTGTGCGGGAGCACCTCCATGCCCAGCCCCTCGCGGTAGGCGACGAACCGGTCGTAGAGGGACTCGGGCTTCAGCCGCTCGGCGACGGTGGTGAACGGCAGGCCCGTCCTGGCGATGATCCAGGCGCCGGCCAGGTCCCAGTTGGCCAGGTGCGGGAGCACGGCGACCACGCCGCGGCCGCCGGCCAGGCATTCCTCCAGGACGTGGATGTCCCGGATGTCCACCCCGGCCCGTACGCGCTCCGCGCTCCAGGCCGGGAGCCGGAAGGACTCCATCCAGTAGCGCATGTACGAGCGCATGCCGGCCCGGGAGAGCTCGGCGAGCTCCGCCGGGGAGGCGCCGGGCACGACCCGCGCCAGATTGGACTCCAGCCGCAGCACGCTCTTGCCACGCCGCTTCCACGCCGTGTCGGCGACGCGCTGCCCGAGCCGGACGGCCACGGGCTCGGGGAGCCGCTTGACCGCGCTCCAGCCCAGCCCGTACAGCGTGTCGGTGAACCGGTCCCTCATGCGTCGCCGCTCCTGTGCTCGGAGGAGGACGACGGGGACGAGCCGGGGGCGGCATCGGCCTCGGCGGCCTCCCGGCGTACCGTCACCACTCGCTGTCCGAGGGTGACCACACTGCCGAGGGCGACCGCCCACAGGGCGATCGGCAGCAGGATGTCGATGTGCGGTACGCCGAAGCCGTGCAGCCCGGCGAGCCCGGCGGCGACGAGGGTGACCACGAGCCGCTCGGCCCGCTCCACCAGCCCGTTGACGTTCACCGGCAGGCCGATGCTCTCGCCGCGCGCCTTGGTGTACGAGACGACCTGGCCGCTGGCGAGGCAGAAGATGGCGATCGCGCAGAGCAGCAGGTCCTCCCCGCGGCCCGCGTACCACAGAGCCAGCGCGCCGAAGATCGCGGCGTCGGCCACCCGGTCGAGCGTGGAGTCGAGGAAGGCGCCCCAACGGCTCGAGGTGCCGGCCTGCCGGGCCATGTTGCCGTCGACCAGGTCCGAGAAGACGAACAGGGTGATCACGACGGTGCCCCAGAAGAACTCCCCGAGCGGGTAGAAGACCAGCGCTCCCGCCACCACTCCGCCCGTTCCTACGAGGGTGACCGCGTCGGGGCTGACCCCGAGGCGGAGCAGCAGAGCGGCGAAGGGCGTGAGAACACGCGTGAAGAACGCACGCGCGTACTTGTTCAGCATGGCCTTCCCGGGGGTCGCTGGAGCCGAACGGCCGGGGGGCCGTCGGGGGGCCCATCGTAGTCAGGCCGCCGGTCCCGCCGTCGCGTCGCCCGGCGACCGCTCCACCCGCACGACGTATGGACGCGACCTGTCAGCGGTGGAAAGCTCGAATGACGCAGCACGTGCGAACCGGGAGGCGGGACACGTGGGCAATTCAGGCGTCAGGACACATCCCGGAGCCGCCGGCAGGGCACCGGCGGCCGACCGGCCCTCCGCCATCAGGAACGTGGCGCTGGTCGGCCACAGCGGCTCCGGCAAGACGACACTGGCCGAGGCCCTCGCCCATACCGCGGGAGCGGTGACGCGGGCGGGCCGGGTCGAGGACGGCGGCACCGTCTCCGACCACGACGGGATCGAGCACCGGCAGCAGCGCTCGGTGCAGCTGTCCCTGGTCCCGGTGGAGTGGGGCGGAATCAAGATCAATGTGCTGGACACACCCGGCTACGCTGATTTCGTCGGGGAGCTCAGGGCCGGTCTGCGAGCAGCGGACGCGGCCCTTTTCGTCGTCTCGGCGGCGGACGGCGTGGACGGCGCGACCCGGTCGGTGTGGGACGAGTGCGCGGCCGTCGGGATGCCGCGCGCCCTCGTGGTGACACACCTGGAGGCGGCGCGGGCCGGTTCTGAGGAGATGACGGCCGTCTGCCGGGAGGCCTTCGGCGGGGACGACCCGGACGCCGTCCTCCCGCTCTACCTGCCGCTGCGCGGCGAGCCGGCCGCGGACGGGCGCGCCCCGGTCACCGGCCTCGTCGGGCTGCTCTCCCAGCGGGTCTTCGACTACTCCTCCGGCACCCGCGCGGAGGCCGGCCCCGGACCCGAGCAGCTTCCGCTCATCGAAGAGGCGCGCGGCCGGCTCATCGAGGGGATCATCTCCGGGAGCGAGGACGAGACCCTCATGGACCGCTATCTGGCGGGCGAGGAGCTCGACGTCGGGACGCTGACCGCGGATCTGGAGCGGGCCGTCGCCCGCGGCGGCTTCCATCCGGTGCTGGCCGCCGCGCCCGCCGCCGAGGGGTCCCGGCAGGGGCTGGGCACGGTGGAGCTGCTGGAGCTGATCACCGGCGGCTTCCCCACCCCACTGGAGCGGGACGCCCCGGCCGTGGCCACCCCGGAGGGACGGCCGCTCCCGCCGCTGGCCTGCGATCCGGCCGGCCCGCTCGCCGCCGAGGTCGTCAAGACCTCCTCCGATCCGTACGTCGGCCGGATCAGCCTGGTCCGGGTCTTCTCCGGGACGCTGCGCCCCGACGAGACCGTGCACGTGTCCGGGCACGGCCTGGCGGACCGCGGGCACGCGGACCACGACGTGGACGAGCGGGTCGGCGCCCTCTCCACACCGTTCGGCAAGCAGCAGCGCACGCTCTCCCAGGCCATCGCCGGTGACCTCGCCTGTGTGGCGAAGCTCGGCCGGGCCGAGACCGGCGACACGATTTCCGCCAAGGAACGGCCTCTGCTGCTGGAGCCGTGGGTGATGCCCGACCCGCTGCTGCCGGTCGCGATCCGGGCGCACAGCAAGGCCGACGAGGACAAGCTGTCGCAGGGCCTGTCCCGGCTCGTCGCCGAGGACCCGACGATGCGGCTGGAGCACGACCCGGACACCCACCAGCTGGTGCTGTGGTGCCTGGGCGAGGCGCACGCGGACGTGGCGCTGGAACGGCTCCGCGGCCGGTACGGCGTACGGGTCGACACCGTGCCGCACCGGGTGCCGCTGCGGGAGACCTTCGGCGAGCCGGGCGGCGGGCGCGGACGGCACGTCAAGCAGTCCGGCGGGCACGGGCAGTTCGCGATCTGCGAGATCGAGGTCGAGCCGCTGCCGGCCGGGTCGGGCATCGAGTTCGTCGACAAGGTCGTGGGCGGCGCCGTCCCGCGGCAATTCATCCCATCGGTGGAAAAGGGAGTGCGCGCCCAGGCCGCGCGCGGGGTGGCCGCCGGCCATGAACTGGTGGACATCCGGGTCACGCTGCTCGACGGAAAGGCGCACTCGGTGGACTCCTCCGACGCGGCCTTCCAGCTGGCCGGTGCGCTGGCGCTGCGCGAGGCCGCGGCCGGGAGCCGTATCCATCTGCTGGAGCCGGTGGCCGAGGTGCGGGTCCTCGTCGCCGACAGCTACGTCGGTGCGGTGATGGTGGACCTCTCCGGGCGGCGCGGCCGGGTGGTGGGCAGCGAGCAGTCCGGGGCGGGGCGCACGCTCGTCCGGGCGGAGATCCCCGAGACCGAGCTCGGCCGGTACGCGGTGGACCTGCGGTCGCTGTCGCACGGCACGGGGCGGTTCAGCCGCTCGTACGCCCGGCACGAGCCGATGCCGCCACAGCTCGCCGCGAAGATCCGTGAGGAGGAGCCGGACGGGACGTAGCCGCACCGCCCCGTGCGCCCGGCCGGGCGCACGGCCGGGGCCGGTCCGTGCCACCGAGCGCCCCGCGTCCCACCGCCTTCGTCGTCAACTCCGGTGACGAAAAAGACCCCTTCGTGGATACGCTGAGGCACGGTGCGGAGATTGCCGGTGGCGAAAGCCGGGAAGAGGCCGCAGCAGCGGACGATCAGCGGTGTTGGGGGCGGTAGTGGCGGGCGACGATTTCGACTTCAGGCCGGGGGCGCAGGTGCCGCTCTCCGGCGGTGCGGGCCAGACCGCGGCGACGAACGCCCTGGCCTCCGCCGCGTACCGGGACAGTCCCGTCGCCGACATCAAGAAGGCCGACAACGAATGGCACCAGTCGACGATCAAGCCCCCGAAGCTGTCGCTCCTCGAGCCCAACCTCGGCGAGGCGTTCTCCCGTGCCGTCCAGGTCCGGATGCTCGGCGGCGCCCGTAAGGCCCTGATCCAGTCCTTCGGCACGGAGCCGCAGTCGGTCGTCGAGCACTGCCTGGCCGCCAACCGCATCCGCAAGGAGCGGGATGCCAAGCTCACCGTGCTGATGGTGGTCTTCGGGCTGGTCTTCCTACCCGGCCTGCTGCTCTGGCTCGCCGCCTTCCAGCTGCGCCGGACCCTCGCGGGCGCGCAGAACCGGCGCGCGGGCGCCTTCGGCATGGCGCTGCTCATCGCCTTCGGGGTGCTGGCGGTGGTGTTCCTCGTCAAGCTGCCCTTCACCGGCTTCCTGGCCATCTATCTGCGGGCCATGCTCGTCGCGCCGGCCATCGGCTGGCTCTGGGCCAAGCAGGTCTGCGAGACCACGGCCGCCGACATGCGGGACCGCTGGGGCGGGCTGCTCGCCGGTGGCGGCGTCGCGGCGAAGATTCCCGAGGCGGTGCCCAAGAACCCGGACGAGACCGCCGCCGAGCAGCTCCGGCAGAATCTGGCCAAGCTCACCGCGGAGCAGGCGAGCAATCTCGTCTTCTACGCCGGCCCCAAGGGCATTCTCGGCATGGGCACCCGCTGGGGCAGCTGGCAGCTCGCCGAGGAGCTGTTGCCGATCGACCCGGACAAGGACATCAACCCGTTCCGCAGCTGGGACATCGTCCGGGCCGTGCACGACCAGCTGAAGCTCCTGGAGCGCACCCCGCTGCACACGGGCGGCTTCCCGGCCCCGAAGGTGACGCACTGGATCGTCGCCCCGGTCGGCGAGGGGACGAAGGAGGTCACCCGTCCCTCGGGCGACGGCACCGAGGCCTTCCAGGTCAAGCCGAGCGAGATACAGCGCATCTGCGACCAGCAGCAGTTCGGTAGCGGGAACCGGCACTACCTCGGTGTCCAGTTCGTGCTGTGGGACGGACAGCTGGTGATCACCCTGCTGGTGACCGTCACCGTGCTGCACCACACGCTGCGCATCGAGGTCACCGGTCACGCGCTCGGGCCGGTGCACCCGCTGTTCACCAGCAAGCCCAGCCCCAAGGAGGAGGAGGTCGCCAAGGCCTTCAAGTTCTGGGAGACCAAGAAGCGCTCGCTGCCGCTGGTGGACGCCAAGGAGGTGGTGCGGCTCTCCGCGCGCGCCCCGCTGACGTGGTTCCCGCCGCTCCTCGACCACCTGGGCGGCAAGCTCGGGCTGCCCGAGCCGTTCGGCCTGCGGCACGCCTGGGCCGACCAGCCGTGGCGGCACCGCTTCATGGCCGACGACGCCCTGCGCGCCGCGACACCGGTGCTGCGGGTGGTGCACCAGGCGGCGATGCGGGTCCTGAAGGAGAACGACGTGGACACGGAGCGCTTCGGCACCCGGTCGACGTTCCTGAGCGGCGCGGTGCAGGGCGCGGAGCCGACGAAGGCGGACGTCTACAACGCGTAGCGCCGTCCGGCGGGGCGGTCGGCGGGGTCGGTGTGCGGGACTCGGGGGCACGGGCCGCCGCCGCCCACTCGGGCCCCGCCCCACTCCGCCACGCACGGGCGGGTCACCC
>DOWQ01000393.1:0-1155 GCA_003519485.1 Streptomyces sp.
GCCTTCGCCGTCCACGACGAGGCGTATCTGCTCCGCAGCTGGCACCCCCGGACGAGGCCGCCCCGTATCGGCTTCGACCCGGCGCTGCGCTGGCTGGGACTGGACATCCTCGGGAGCACCGGCGGCAGCCCGTTCCACGCCGAGGGCACCGTCGAGTTCCGCGCCCGTTACACCGAGGACGGCCGGGAGGAAGCGCTCCACGAGAACAGCCGCTTCGTACGGCACGACGGCGCCTGGGTCTACCTCGACGGCCTCGCCGGCGGCTGAGCGCGTCCGCAGCGGCGGGTGTCGTGTCCGGTGTCGTGTGCGGTACCTCGAACCGGCGAGCCGCGGGCCGGGGCCACCGGCCACCGGACTGCCGAACAGCAAGCGGGCCGCCGAGTCGNNGGCCGTCCTTGACCACGATGGCCATGACGGGGCAGGAGTCGGCCACGTCGAGCACCCGTTCGGCCGGTTCGGCCTCCTCGCGCACCGGGCGGGCGTGGTCGCCGTCCAGGACGAACAGGCCGGGCGCGGTCCCGGCACATACGCCGGACCCCATGCACAGCTTCCGGTCGACCTCCAGGTGCCAGGTCACCGGCTCACCACCCGACNNGGCATGGTGCGCGGGCCCCGCACGATCATCTGCGTCTTCCAGCCGATGTCCCCGGCGAGGTGGAGGCCGGGGAAGCGCAGGATGAGCGCCCGCAGCGCCTCTTGCAGCTCCAGGCGCGCGAGGGGGGCGCCCAGGCAGTGGTGCACGCCGTGGCCGAACCCGAGGTGCTGGTTGCCCTGCCGCCCGAAGTCGAGGCGGCCCGGCGCGCTGAACCTGTGGGCGTCCCGGTTGGCCGCCCCGACGGCTACCAGGACGGGCTCTCCGGCGCGGACCAGGGTGCCGCCGACCTCGATGTCCTCCGTGGCGTAGCGGGGGAAGGCGGCGCCCGCCCCGAGCGGGACGAACCGCAGCAGCTCCTCGACGGCGGCCGGTATGAGCTCGGGGTCCTCGCGCAGCCGGGCGAGGTGCTCCGGATGCTCGAGCAGAGTGAGGACGAAGTTGGGGATGTGGGTGGCCGTCGTCTCGTGTCCCGCGACGAGGATGCCGACGCACAGGTCGACGAGTTCGAGTTCGGTGAGCCGGTCCCCGATGTCGCGGGCGTCGATGAGCGCGGTCATCAG
>DOWQ01000393.1:1176-8095 GCA_003519485.1 Streptomyces sp.
AACCGGGGGCGGTCGCGCTCGGGGACCCCGAGGAGGCGGCAGATCACGGCCACGGGGATCGGCAGCGCGTAGTTCTCGACGAGGTCGCAGGGCGGCCCTGATTTCTCCATGGCGTCGAGCATCTGTTCGGCCAACGCGCGGACGTCGGGGCGGAGCCGTTCCACCCGGTTGGTCGTGAACGCCTTGGCGACCAGGGTGCGCAGCCGGGTGTGGTCCGGCGGGTCCATGCCGAGGATGCCGGTGGTGGTGCCGGCCTCGGACTGCCGGGGCTCGTCGTGGCGGGCGCTCTCGGCCCGGCTGAAGCGGCGGTCCCCCAGCACCAGTCGGGCGTCCAGGTACCGGGTGGCGAGCCAGGCGGGCTCTCCGTACGGCAGCCGTACGCGGACGAGGCCGGCCCTGTCGCGCACCCGCGCGTACAGCTCCGAGAGTTCCAGCCCGGTGGCGTCGTTGAACGGATAGTCGAGGATGTCGGTGCTCTCTGTGGTCACGTGTACCCCTCCCGCGGCGACGACTGCNNATCCCCAACAGCTCGCCACCCCTCCCGCGGCGACGACTGCTCGCGCACCGTAGAAATACGACGGCCGGGCGTCAACAGACACTTTTCGGCCGGGTCCCGCCATCGAGCCGTCCAGGAGCGATCCGGAGTGGTCCTGTCCGGGCCCGGGGCGGTCGTGCACGGTCAGGGCGCGGTCGGGGCGCAGCCGGGGATCCGTGGTGGTCCCGCCCGGCGGCGCGGCGCATACGGACACCGACCGCGCGGGTGCCGCGACCGGAGGCAACGAAGCGGCTTTACGGGAACGTGTGTTCTTCCCGCCGCGGAGCCGTCAGGATGCTCCGTGGCGCACGCACCAGGCACACCCCTCCACCCCCATCGCCTACACGACGAGGAGCCTGTCCGTGATCAGGAAGAGCCTGCTTCCGGCCGTCTTTGCAGCACTGCTGTCCCTGTCCAGCACCGCAGCCGCGCCCGCGGCCCCTTGGGGCACCGGTCCCGGGCACGGGCAGGGAAACGGGCACGGGAAGCTCCACCACGGCAAGGGCGGCTGCGCCGATGCCGCACTGTTGTTCTGCGAGAACTTCGACACCATGCCGCCGGGCGGAGCCGACAGCCCCCGGTGGGAGACCGAGGCCGAGAACGGCACGCTCACCGTGGAACGGGTGCCGGGGCGGCGGCACTCCGGCAAGAATCTGCGCATCCGTACGGAGGGCAACGGCAAGGCGTTCCTGAAGGTCACCGGACTGGCGCCGGCCGGGAACAGCTTCTGGGGCCGGGTCCGGCTCCGGGTCGACGCCTTCCCGACCGCCCCGGACTGGGCGCACTGGACCATGGTCGAGGCCACCGGCCGGGGCGACGGCTACATCCGGCCGTTGGGCGGGCAGTTCGTGCCGACCGCCGGTGAGCAGGGCGCCAACCTCTGGGGCGTCGGCTCCGACGGCGGTCCGACCGGCGACTGGACGGCATGGCAGGAGTCGGCCCCGGCGCGGGCCGGGGTCTGGCAGTGCGTGGAATGGCGGATGGACGCCACCGACAACCGGATCTCCGTCTGGTTCGACAGCCGCCCGAAACCGGAGCTGACGGTCGACACCCGGCACCACGGAGGCGCGGATGTAAACTTCGTCTTCCCCGGCTTCGACACGGTCAAGTTCGGCTGGCAGCTGTACCAGGGCGATCCCGAACCGTCCGGCTATGACGTACGGATGGACGACATCGCGCTGAGCGGCGAGCGCATCGGCTGCGGCCGCTGACCGGCGGGCACCCACGCACCGGCGGGTGCCGTCCTTCGACGGCACCCCCGGCTCGTTCCTCTCGTGCGTGGGTCAGCTGTGGATCACGATGGATCCCTTGGTGATCGCGGTTGTCGCCGCGGCGTCGTCCGAGGCGCCCAACTGGTTGTCGAACACGACCGCGTCGGTGTCGGCGTCCCAGATCTTGAGCCGGAACGTGTCGCTACCGCCGGACTTGTCGGCGTCCACGGCCGAGATCAGGAACTTGTAGCCGCTGTCGCCGTTGACCGTGCCGGTCCCCTTGTAGATCGCCTTGTTTCCGCCGACGACCAGCCAGTCGTAGGACGTCGAGTGGAAGTTCAGGTCACCGACCGCGAACTGGAACTCGGACTGGCCACTCGGGGTGCTCGCGCCCTTGTGGTACTTCGAGACGAACCCGAACCGTCCGGGGCCGCTCGCCGACGGGTCGGCGGGATAGGAGCCCGCCTGCACGTCGGTCCAGCCACCACCGGTGACGAAGCCCGCCGCGGGGTCGTAGACGACCACGTAGTTCGGCGAACACTTCTCGTCGGAGGCACCGTCGTCGTCCGTCACCGTCAGGCAGACCGTGTAGATGCCGGCGGCGGTGTAGGTGTGCGAGTCACCGACCTGTCCGCCCGTGGCGGCGGGGGCGGTCGAGGATCCGTCGGCCCAGTCGATGGAGGCCGTGTGGGTGTCGTTCGCACCGGGGTCGGTGTATTCGGCGTCCAGGGAGACCGGGGCGCCGACCGCGACCGGGCCCAGGGTGGTGGTGAGCGAGCCGATCGACGGTGCCACGTTGCCGACCGTCAGGTCGGTCGCGTTGGTCACCGGCGGGTTGACGCCGTCGTCGGTGGCGAGCGTCAGCCGGTAGTTGCCGTCGTCGGTGCAGGTGACGGTCGTGTCCAGGGCCGTGGCGTCCGCGAACGAGCAGGTCGCTCCCGCGTCCACGTCGCTGACGTTCTCGTAGGTCCACTGGTGGGTCAGGGGGTCGTCGTTGACGTCGCTCGCCGACGCGTCGATGGCGACGGAGGAGCCCTCGTCCCCGGAGTAGGGACCGCCCGGGTCGTTCGTGGGCGACGCGTTCTTCCAGGTGGCCTGCGCCGACGCGACCGGTTCATCGGGATCGGCACCGGCTCCGGTCGGTACGGGGGCCGGTCGGGCAATTGCCGGGCGGCGGGTTGCGGGCGGGGCGAGTGGGCAGCCCGTAACCCGTCATCCGCACGTCTGTCATCGGCCGACGAGGCCGAGCCGGGTCACCGTACGGAAGGCCGTAACCGGCCGGGACCAGGGGAACGGCCCGCTGCGGCCGCGGGGCGGATCACGGGGAAGGGGTGGTGTCCGTGCGGATGTTCCGGAAGCGGAACCGGGGCCTGGACGGGAGTCGGGAGCGGGGTCGGGACCAGGGCAGCTCGGCCGGCAGGACGGAGGCCGGGGCGGAACCCGTCCGCTGCGACCGGCTGGACCTCCTGCCGCTGCTCGTCGAGCATGCCGAGGAGATGGCCGCGGTGCTGTCCGACCCCGCCCTGCACGCGTACATCGGCGGTGCCCCGGCCGCCCCCGACGCTCTGCGCGCCCGCTACGAACGCCTGGTCGCCGACTCCCCCGACCCGGCCGTCTCCTGGTGCAACTGGGTGATCCGGCTCCGCGAACAGGCGTGCCTGGTGGGCACGGTCCAGGCGACGATCACAGCCCGCGGCTCCGAACGCCTCGCGGAGATCGCCTGGGTCGTGGGCAGCCCCTGGCAGGGCCGGGGCATCGCGACGGAGGCGGCCCGGGGCCTGGTCGGCCGCCTCCAGCGGCAGCCCGTACCGGCGGCGCACACCGTCATCGCCCACATCCATCCGGACCACGCCGCGTCGGCCGCAGTGGCCACCGCTGCCGGGCTCACGCCGAGCGGTGAGCTGCACGACGGCGAGGTCAGATGGCAGCTGACGGTGGAGCGGTGACCATTGGCTCCCGAGGGGACGGCGCCGGCTCAAGCCGGCGCCGTCCCCTCGCGTGACCATGCGCAGTTGCCAGTCCCTGGGCTGAGCACGGGGCCCATTGGTAGAGGCCCCGGTCATTCCCGGACAGTATCCGTCCGTCCTGTTACCGCCCCGGAAGGTACTCCGTGCTCCCGCCGGTGGCTCCGGCGGGAGATCAGACGCGCTGTGCGCCTGGACGTCCGTTCTCCACCACCCAGGAGCTCTGGGTCGTCGCGGGGTTGGCGGTGTCGGCCGCCGAGGTGACGATGCGCAGGTCCGAACGCCACTCCTCGGGCGTGACGGTGCAGCGCGTGTACCCGCGCTTGTAGCCGTCGGCGAACTTCACGTGCGGGTTGTGGGACACCGCGTTCGCCACCGCGTCCGCCCAGCCGCAGCCGGAGCTGATCGAGGTGCTGACGAATTCCGTGGCCAGGGTCTTGGAAGCCGGGTCGCCGAAGTCGGCCTTGAGGTCGTTGACCCAGGCGGAGTGCCAGTCACCCGAGAGCACGACGGGGTTGTCGACGGCGTTGCGGGAGACGAAGTCCAGATAACGGGTACGCGAGGCCGCGTAGCCGTCCCACTGGTCGTGGTTGACCGCGATTCCCGGGCCGGTGTCGTAGTCGAACTGGGCCATGATCGTCTGCTGTGCCAGGACGTTCCAGCGCGCGGTCGACTTTTCCAGCCCCTGGAACAGCCACCGTTCCTGCGCGTCACCGGTCAGGGTCCGCGACGCGTCGCCTGCCCGCGGGTCCAGCGGCGCGGAGGGGAAACCGTCCCGCAGCTGGTCGCCGCGGTACTGGCGGGTGTCCAGTACATCGAATTGCGCCAGCGTGCCGTACCGCAGTCGGCGGTAGAGGCGCATGTCCGGGCCCTCGGGCCGTGCGTCCCGCCGCAGTGGCATGTTCTCCCAGTACGCCTGGAAGGCCGCGGCGCGCAGGGCGGCGAACCGCTCCGGGGCGTTGGAGGCTTCGCCGTCGGGCTGGGAGATCGTGTCCGCCCAGTTGTTCTCTATCTCGTGGTCGTCGAAGGTGACCACGAACGGGAAGGCCGCATGCGCGGCCTGCAGGTCCGGCGACGTCTTGTACTTGGAGTGCAGCAGGCGGAAGTCCGCCAGTTTCTCGGTGCCGCGCTGCTCATAGATGTAGTCGCCCACGTGAACCACGAGATCGAGGTCCTCGGCAGCCATGGCTCGGTAGGCCGCATAGCGGCCACCCGCCCATGCCTGGCAGGAGGCGAGAGCGAAGCTCAGGGAGTGGGAAGCCGCGGTGAGGGCGGGCGCGGTCTTCGTACGGCCGACCGGGCTGATCTCCGTGCCGGCCCTGAACCGGTAGAAATACTCGCGTGCCGGGGACAGTCCGGTGATCTCGGCGTGGACCGAGTGCCCCAGCTCGGAGCGGGTGACCTCGGTGCCGCGCCGCACCACGCGCGTGAACCTCTCGTCCTCGGCGACCTCCCAGCCGACCGGCACGTTCAACTCGGGCATGCCGCCCTTGCCCTCGGGATCGAGCGGCTCCGGCGCGAGCCGCGTCCAGAGCACGACGCCTTCAGGAGCAGGCTCGCCCGAGGCCACGCCGAGCTTGAAGGGATAGGACGAGAAGGCGGGACTCGCCCAGGCCCGGTTTGCGGTGAAATCGTTGGCGGCCAGTGCGAAGGCGGTTGCCCCGGCTCCGGAGAGAGCCAGGAAGTTGCGTCGGTTCAGGCGGTCGGACTGGTGAGCCATGCTGTTTTCCTCCGGTGCGGTACGGGGCGGCACCGGAGAGCCAAGCGTCTGCTTGTGAAGCTGTGGCCAATGACATGTGAATTGCCGTGGCACCGAGGCCGACCGCCGTCACGGCAAGGGTCCGGCAGCCGCCATACGGGGGCTGCCGGACCAGGACGGTTCAGCCGACCTTGCTTTCGTAAACCAGTATTTCCGTGCCGGCGGTCTCTTCGCCGTCATCCGGTGCTGCCCACATCCGCAGCGTGCTGCCGTCGGCTTCCAGGTGAACGGGGTTGCGGGTGACGACATGGCCGGCGGCCGACCACAGCTGCACCGGTACCTCATGCCGGACGGTCTGTGTCCTGGTGTCGAGCAGAGCAATGCCGCCCAGCTCGAAGCCGGTGCCGTCCGGCGCCTCGTAACCGGTGATACCGGTGCACACCGCCGCGTCCCTGCCGGCGCGCGCGCAGTCCTGGTAGTCGATGAAGTGGCTGGAGTTGGCCGTGTGGTCCAGCTGCTTCCCCTCGGCGCTCCAGGTGTAGAACTCCCGGGACCCCCACGTCACCCCGCTCAGCCGGCCACTCGCGGGATCCGGCACGATGCCGCCGATGTGGTCGGCGACTCGGAATTCTTCGCTCACCTCAAGGGTGCGCAGGTCGACCCGGTAAATGATCGAGCGACTGTGCGGCCGGTACTCCGCCAGCGGGATCCACAGCGACTCCTCGTCGACATCGATGCCGCCCGGGTGGTACATGTCGCCCTCACCCAGGACGATGTCCTTGATCAAGTTGCCCTTCAGATCGAGCACGAACAGGTGGCCGCGCCCCTTGCCGGGTGTCCGGTCATGCCCGTCGACCGGCTGCCGGTGCTTCACCGGCGGCTCGATGATCTCCACGCTGGACAGGAAGAGCCGGTCACCGGCCCGGGCGAAGCCCTGCGGGTGGTGGGTGTCGAAGTCCAGGCCGATGCGCTGGGCCAGCTTCCACTCCGTCGACCGGGTCACCGTCGACACCGCCTTCGCCAGCGGCGCGGGCTCGGGCCGGGCAGCCGAATCCGCAGCCCGCGTGGTGGTGGTGTTCGCCAGCACTCCCGCAGCCAGGACAGCTCCGGACAGAAGAGCCGCGCGGAAGCTCTTGCTGTATTTCATCTCTGATCTCCTGGTGCATCGGTGCGTCTCACCGGATGTCTACGGGCGGTTGCCGACCGGCCGGTGACGTCTCCGTGTGCAGCCGGCATCCAGCAGCGAACATCCGCCCGTCGATCCGCCCATGCCCGCCTGTGCCGACACCCTCTCCAGCGGGCCCGCACAACCGCTGTCCGGCAGCTGCGCCACGGCTCCCCCGCCCGCACCGGCAGGCGAGGCGCCCACGCAACGCTCGTCCGCCTCACCAGGGGGAAGATCCGTACCCTGGCGCCGCAGATGAGCGCGCAGCGCACGCGGGGCCCGTCGAACTCCGCCGTCCAGCGGCCGTGAACTGAGCGCCTGCCTGCCTTCTGCCTTCTGCCTTCT